>DATBEY010000346.1:0-13979 GCA_036558765.1 Binatia bacterium
ACCGTTTTTTCGCTGATAAATATTTTTTTGCCGATTTCTTCATTAGTCAATCCTTCGGCAACGAGTCTCAGAATCTCCATCTCCCGCTTGGTCAGCGCCTTGATGCTTTCGTCGAACTGGCGGGGCGCTTCGAGCGAACCCGACTGAGCTTGAACGATTTCTTCGAACGTTTCCCAGGACGGGATTTCCTTATCGATCCAGCATCCCCCGTTGTGCACGACTTTAATTGACTGCAGGAGAGTCGCAGACGGGACGCCTTTGGGAACATAACCCTGCGCTCCTCCCTTGGCGGCATTTAAAACATTTTCTTCTTCAGAGTAGGCAGTGAGCACGATGACCCGAGTAGCGGGACTTCTGGCGGCCACGTCGAGCAGGCTTTGCACGACGTCGCCCTTTGGCATTTTTACATCCAGCAGGAGAATGTCCGGCTTTGTTCGGTCAACGACCTTGGGGATTTCATCACCGTTCGCCGCCTCGCCGACAACAAGAATGTCTTTTTCCAGCGAGAGAATTTTCTTGAGCCCATCGCGAAACAGCGCATGATCATCAGCAATTACGACTTTGATCGGGGTCATTCTGCACCTTTTATCGTTTATTTGCGGCGAAATGCGCAAGGTGAAAATACATTAAATTACCGCGACTGCAAACCGCCGGTTTTGTCCCGCGAAATCTGCGCTACGACCAAAGTCCTATGAATTGATTTCAGGCCTGGCAACGGCAAGTAAAATCCTACCTAATGCGTATTGAGATGGCCCATAGGTCACGATAAGTATCGTTCCAAATTTTAAATAGTTTTTGCATTACGGAGGGACAATGAAGAATCCGTTTTCAATCACCGGAGTAGGAGCCGCATCCTTGGTGCTGGTTTTGTCCGCATGCTCGAGCCAGGAGGAGATGGCGCCCAAAGCGGCGCCGGCCCCAGCCCCCGCAGCGAAAGCGGAGGCCAAGGCCCCTACGGAGAAAGCTGAAGCGAAAGCCCCGGCAGAAAAATCGGCGGAGAAGGCGAAGGCCACTAAGCTCGCTGGCGATGTGGGGCTTCTGGACACGGAAAAGAATTACATGATCCTCGTCACGAAGGAAGGCAAGCTCGTGACACTCGATTTCGATCCTAAGCTTGAACCCATACAGAAAGAACCGGTGCCCAGCAAAGTCGCCGATATTGGCCTCGGCTCTTCAGCAGTTGTGCAGTACACCAAACAGGGGGAAAAGAACGTTGCGACGAATATCGAATACGTCCCGGCAAAGGGAGAATAACGATTCCACTGGGTTCTAAACTTACGATTGGGAGGAAAACAGATGAGAGCGAACATTATAGCGGTGAGCGGACTGGCGATCCTGCTGGCATCGGCTTGGGTGCTGCCCGTTGTTGCCCAGGAGGCTGAGAAAAAGTCCGAAGAGCCGGCAAAGGCAAAAGCCGAGAAGGTCTCCGGCGATATCGGTTTACTCGACACGGAAAAAAATTACATGATCGTCGTAACTAAAGAAGGCAAATTGATTACCCTCGATTTCAATTCGAAGACGAAGGCGCAAGAAATTAAGGAAACAAAGGTTAAGATGGGCGATGTCGGGCTGGGGTCTTCGGCGGTCGTGGAATATACAACCAAAGGCGACAAAAACGTTCTGACCAAGATGGAATTCACCCCCGCCAAAGGCGAATAGTTTAGTTGCGATTAAAAAAAATGGGCACGGCGAGAGCCGCTGCCCATTTTTTGTCTCAAGCAGATTTGTAGAGCCCGGACGAGCAGAGATTCAAACCCGAACGGGGATTCGTCGCAACCTAGAAACCCTCCTCTTCAGTATCCGCGAGGTCGAGCTTACGATAGCTCCGTTCGTTCTCAAGAGTCTTTTGCCGTTTGGCTTCCTTTTCGTTTTCTTCCTGACATTTGACGCAGAGCCGGGTGAAAGGAAGAATCTTTAGCCGGCCAAGCTGGATTTCGCCTTCGCAGCTTTCGCAGATTCCATAGGTCTTATCGGCGATACGCTGTAGCGCGTCATCGATCGCAACAAGCTTTTCACGCTCTCGATCGTTCAGAATAAAATTGATTTCTCGGTCGCGCTCATCGCTGGCAAGGTCATAAGTGTCACGGCCATCATCTTTGATGCCTTCGGTCTCTCCTTTGACGCGGCCGTGCATTTCTTTCATCAGTTGCCGCTTCATTTCCTCGAGCATCTCCGCGGCTTGCTTGAGAAAATCTTTGCGCTGCTTCTTCTCTTTGTCGGGATCCGTTTTAGGCATTGATGGTCTCGCTTATCAGGTCGTAATCAAGAGCCTCGGTGATGGTGACATCAATCATATCACCGGGTCGAACAGGTACGCGCTTCTGTCGTGAATCGTCACTCTCCACAAACACCACACCGTCTACTTCCGGCGCGTGGCCCTGTGTGCGGCCTGTTACCCTTTCGGAATTAAGAGCAACGTCGTCAATAATAACGCGCTGTATAGTACCAATCAAGGCCTCGTTCTTTTTTCGTGAGATCACCGACTGAAGATCCATGACTTCTTGCCAGCGGCGCTCCTTTACCTGCTCGGGAACCTCGGCTTCCATGCGCGCCGCCGCCGTGCCTTCTTCTGGAGAATACTTGAAAACCCCGAGCCGCTCGAATTGGGTCTCTTCGACGAAGTCTAATAGTTCGCTAAAATCAGAGTTGGTTTCACCGGGAAACCCGACAATTAATGATGTTCGAAGCGTCAATCCGGGAATGAATTGCCTGAGCTTTTGCACCGCCTCCCGCACCGCGCTGCCGCTCTTCCCACGTCGCATACGCCGGAGAATCGATCGGCTGATATGCTGAAAGGGAATGTCGACATATTTGCAAATTTTTTCGCTATCCCGGATCACTTCTAGGAGCGTGTCGTCAAGAAAGTTGGGATAAGCATAAAGAAGCCGAAGCCAGCGAAGCTTCGGAACCTGCGCCAACTCGCGAAGCAAGGCCTCGAGGGTGGTACCATCTTTTCGGTCTCTGCCGTAAGCGGTGAGATCCTGAGCGATCAGGTTAACTTCTTTGACGCCGGTCTCGGTGAGTTTGCAAGTTTCATTAACGATCGACTCGATCGATCGGCTGCGGTGCGGGCCGCGCATTTGCGGAATAATGCAAAAGGTGCATTTGTGATCGCACCCTTCCGAGACCTTGACAAAGGCCGTGTAAGAAGGGGTCGATAAGACGCGTGGGGTGCCGTGATCATAGAGATAACGGGGCAGGCCGACGTATTGCCGGCGGGCGAGCGCCTCATGCTCCTTTAAGATCTGTGCGATTCGAGGTACTTCGCCGGTGCCGATGAACAAATCGACCTCGGGCAACTCCCTCGCCAGCTCGTCAGGATAGCGCTGTGACAGGCAGCCGGCGACGACCAGCTTCTTTACTTTTCCTTGTTCTTTGAGACGGGCGACATCGAGAATCGTGTCAATGGATTCTTCTTTGGCCGCGGCGATAAAACCGCAGGTATTGATCAGGACGATCTCGGCTGCTTCGGGGTCCGGCACCAGCTCGTAATTGTTCTGATGCAGCACTCCCGCCATAACCTCCGAGTCGACGAGATTTCTCGCACAGCCTAAGCTGATGATGTTGAATGTCTGCTTTTGACGCATTCACTTCCCCAATTCGACGATGTCGGCGCCGTTGGGAATCTGTACCTGAAACAGCGAATCTTTGAGGCCGACGCCTTTGCGCATGTTGGCAAACCGCAGGGTAGTGACGTTATTCGCAGCGTCGTGCACGCTCACCCAGACAATATCAAAAGACCCTTTGTTGACCGCGAGCAAGATCTCGCTAAAGCCACCGGCTTCACCCTTGGGTTCCAATCGTAAAACATAAAGATTCTGATCGCTCGATTGGAGTGTGGCATTGAAATCTTTTTTCAAGTTGCCGAGGCCAAGAAGAAAAGACAGCGGAATATCGCCGCGGAAGGCGTTTTTCAGGGGACTCTTGATCACTTGATTTTGATCCGGTTGATAAAAGTAAAGGTATTTTCCGTCGGCGATAACGAACTGCCCTTTAGGTTCGTCGTAACGCCAGAGCATTTTCCCCGGACGTTTGAAGGAGAGTTTTCCCGACGCCTTGAGGGTCCGATTAATATTCTTAACTTCAGTTTCCTGCTGAAAATCGGCGGTGAAATCCGTTGTCGTATCATAGTTTTTTTGCAGGCTATCGACGATCGCTTCAGCGCTCTTCCCATCCGCGGCAATCGAGGCATTTGCGCTAAGGCTTATGGCGGCGACGAAAACGGAGCCCATGAGCCCGATGGCAAGGCTAAGGTTCGATCTTTCGCGCATAAACTTCCCGCGGCTTTGCGCCATCAGCGGGGCCAACGACGCGATCCCTTTCCATTTGCTCAATCATGCGAGCCGCACGGTTGTAGCCTACCCGCAATCGACGCTGAATCATAGAGATTGATGCTTGCTGAGTTTCCGTGACAATCGCCACGGCCTGATCGTACATCTCGTCATATTCGTCTTCAGCGGCGGCGGCAGCCTCGGTTTCGCGCTTGGCCTCGAGAACTTCAGGGCGGTAATTCGGTCGACCCTGTTGCTTGATGAATTTCATCACGCGGCGAACTTCTTGATCAGAAACGAAAGCGCCATGGACGCGGATCAAACGAGCGGTGCCGGGGGGGAGAAAAAGCAAATCGCCGTTGCCCAAGAGCTTTTCACCGCCCATGGAATCTAGAATTGTTCGTGAATCGACCCTTGAGGTGACCTGAAACGATATCCGGGCTGGAAAGTTTGCTTTGATTAATCCGGTAATGACGTCGACCGAAGGTCTTTGCGTCGCAAGGATCAAGTGAATTCCGGCGGCGCGCGCCTTTTGCGCCAATCGCGTAATGTATTCTTCGATATCGCGTCCAACCGTCATCATCAGATCCGCAAGCTCGTCAATAATGATGACAATTCTGGGCAGCCTTTCGTGGACAATGGGGGCATCCTGAGACAAATTACCGCCTAGGTTCAGGCTTTCCGCAGCAGACTCCGGTTCGGTCAGGTCAATAATTGTCTTTTTTCCGGTTTCTCTTTCCAGGGTGCGATTGTAATTGTCTATGTTGCGCGCACCCTTATCTCTCATCAGCCGGTAGCGCCGATCCATCTCATCCATTGCCCAGAACAGCGCAGCGGCGGCTTTTTTCGGGTCGGTGACGACCGGCACCAACAGGTGCGGAATTTCCTCATAAACCGTCAGTTCGAGCATCTTTGGATCGACCATGATGAATTTGACGTCCTGCGGGGTCGATTTGAAAAGAATGCTTAGGATCATGGCGTTTATGGAAACCGATTTGCCCGTTCCCGTCGCTCCCGCGACTAAGAGATGAGGCATCTTGGCAAGATCCGTTGCGAATGGAGTCCCGCCAATATCTTTGCCGAGAGCGAGGGCAATCTTGGAATCGGTGTTACGGTAGGCCTCGCTTTCAATCACTTCCCTAAGATAAACAGTTTCGCGCCGCGGATTGGGAATTTCGATGCCGACCACCGACTCGCCGGGAATGGGCGCCAAAATGCGCACGCTCACCGCGCGCAGTGCCATCGCCAGATCATCAGCGAGCATAACGATGCGGCGAACTTTGACGCCCGGCGCCGGCTTGAATTCATACATGGTGATGACCGGGCCCGGACGCACCGCGACCACTTCACCCTCGACGCCGAAATCTTCGAGTTTCTTTTGCAAAATAATTGAATTGGCGTGAAGCGTTTCTTTGTCAATCTTGAATTGCTCGCCTTCCGGAGGATCCAAGAGTTCGAGGGGCGGTAGCTTGTAGCCCTCGCCAAGTTCCGGCAGCTTGAATTGCTCGGGCGGCAGCGTTGGCTTTTTCGGTGATTTTTTCGCGCTCCATTCGTCTTTGATTTCTTCTTTCAGAACAATTGGCGGCGGAACATAATCCTTCCTTTCCTTCTTGGTATTTTCACCTTTGCGCTTGTCGGTTTTTTCCTTGAATTCCTTCAGTCGGTTGTTCACGGCGGGCACGAAAGACTTCCTGAACTCGACGAGACTTTTCCTGGTATGTCCGAGAAGGTCCAGCAATGAGTTTTGCGTCAAGACCATGACGGACAAGAGCATCGTGAAACAGGCGATCAATACGGCGCTCAGCCTGCCGAAAAGAGGAACCAAAACTCGTTCATTGAGAAAACCGCCGATGATGCCACCGGCATCGCGCGCGCTCTCCGTATCGATTGCCACGCTCAGAATGACTCCGAGGCTCAAAAGCAGGACGGCGTAAGCCAAGGCTTTGGTGACTTGTACGCCCGTATAGTTGGCGCGAAACATTCGAATAGCCGCCAGACATAGCAAAACCGGAATCAGATAAGCGGTCATGCCGAGACTTTGTAACAGTAGATCGGCGAGAAATGCGCCAATGAAGCCGCCCCAGTTGTGCGTATTGACGGCGCCGGATGGAGTATTAAGCGAGCGGTCGCTCGGGTCGTAGGAGATCAGACTGAGGGTGATCAGCAAAGCAAGGAGACAGATGACCACGCTCCAAATTTCGCGCTGCAGTCGGTTTTTTTCCGGAGCACTGGACATGGCGAATAACCTCAGGTTTCCATAATGTAAGGGAGCACCACCGGATGGCGCTCGAGTTTTTTCCTAAAAAAGCGTCGCAGTGACCGCCGCACTTCTTCCTTCAGCTCCGCCGGATCCGTGCGAGTTTCCCGATTGCTGGCCGCCAAAGTCTCGAGCACCACCTTTTTGGCATTCTCCAAAACCTCTTCGCTTTCCTCCGCGCCCATGAAGCCTCGCGAAATCAAATCGGGACCCGCGACTAATTCGCCGGACTGCTGGTGAATCGCCATGACCACGAGCACCATGCCGTCTTCCGATAAGTGGCGGCGGTCGCGGATTACGACATCGCCGACATCGCCGACGCTTCTCCCGTCAACAAACACTTTACCCACCTGGATGGGGAAGGTTTTTTGCGCGGAATGGGCGCCGATCTCCAATACATCCCCGTCCTCCAGAATGAAGCAGTTGGACGACGGGATGCCAACCTCTTGAGCCAGCCGTCGATGCCGCACCAGATGGCGATACTCGCCGTGGATCGGCACGAAATAACGCGGGCGGGTGAGCTGAAGCATTGTCTTAAGCTCTTCCTGACTGGCATGGCCGGAGACGTGAATCTCGGAAACTTTCTCGTAATAGACGTCGGCGCCGCGCCGATAGAGATGATTGATCATATTCGAAATCGTTTTCTCGTTGCCCGGAATAAACTTTGAGGAGAGAATCACGGTATCACCCGATTCGAGCTTGATTGTCTTGTGATCATCCAGGGCAATACGATGGAGCACCGAGAGGGGCTCGCCCTGGCTGCCGGTTGTTAGAAAAGTGAGTTGGTCGGCAGGCAAATCGTGCCAACGTTCGCTTTCGGTCAAGAAATTCCGTGGCAAGTGCAAATAGCCCAGCTCTGCGGCCACCTGGCCGTTTCGAATCATGCTGCGGCCGCTCAAAACCACCCTACGGCCGCAGCGCTCGGAAATATCGATCACTTGTTGAATCCGTGGAATACTCGACGCAAACGCCGAGACCAGCACTTTTCCAGTGCTGTGTTGGATGATCTGCTCGAGATTGGTGCCGACCTCCCGTTCCGACGGCGTGTATCCCGGCCGTTCGACGTTGGTCGAATCGGAGAGCAGCAGCAACACACCCTTCTCGCCGTAGGCGGCGAGGGTTTGGAAGTCGAACATCTCGCCTTCCATCGGGGTATTGTCGATTTTAAAATCGCCGGTATGAATCACCGTGCCGACGGGCGTCTCGATGGCCAGGGCGAGGCAATCCATGAGGCTGTGGGTCACCCGAATGCCTTCGATGCGAAACGGCGCGATTTCCCATGGCGCGCCCGCGGTGATTTCCCGAACATCAGCAGTATCTTCCAGCTCGTGTTCGGTGAGCTTATTGGCTAAAAGTCCGAGGGTGAGCCGGGTGCCAAAGATCGGCACATCAAAATGCTCCAAAATGTATGGCAAAGCGCCGACATGATCCTCGTGAGCATGCGTTAGGACGATGGCTTTTAATTTGTCGCGCCGCTCTAACAAATAGCTCACATCAGGAATCACTAGATCGATTCCGAGCAGGTCGGCGGTGGGGAACATAACGCCGCAGTCAACTGCAATGGCAGCATCGCCATATTCGACGAGCATCATATTGAGACCGAACTCGCCTAAGCCACCCAGCGGTATTATTTTCAGGCTTTCCATAACGGGTTCAGAGCTGGCGTTTCTCTAAAGCTGGGCCAACACTCGGAGTGATCATAGGTTCGCCGTCGCGAGCAGCGAAGTTTCCTACCGGACGCAAATGAGCGGCAATCGCTTGGCGGACCTGATCTGAGAGCAGTCGAAGATTGCCTATGCGGTGAGCGGAAGTCATGATTGGCTTTTCGACAATCACTTCAATGGTGCCGGGACGCAATCGCCAGTCGCCTGAAGGGAGAACTTTGCCGCTGCCGTTGATGGTGATCGGCACGATGTGCTTACCGGTTTGCACCGCGAGTAAAAATCCACCCTTTTTAAAGCGCGAAAGCTTGCCGTCGCGACTGCGCGTACCCTCCGGAAATACGACGACCGAAATACCCGCCGCGATTCGCTGTTTGGCGCGCTCCAAGCTTTTTACCGCGTCTGTTCGATCACTTCGATCTACGGTGATATGCTTGGTCGCCCACATCGCCCAGCCAAAGAGCGGCACCCACAAAAGCTCTTTCTTAGCGATCCAGCGCAGTTGAAAGTTCGCTAAGCTCTGAACCAGGACGGGAATATCGATGTTGCTCTGATGATTGACCATGAAAATGTACTGTTGGCCGGGATCAATGTTCTCCAACCCGCGGATCTTGAGTGAAATTCCTGCAATCCGCAGGATCAACCACGTCCAAAATTTGTTAATGAGGTAGACCCGCTTGCCATGGGGGTCGAACAGGCCGAGCAAGATGATGACCGTTGCTAAAACAATTGTGATGACTAAAACAAGCGTGAGCCGGAAGAAATAAAACATCAACCTGGTTCTGAAATGCTTTTCCGAAGCGAGGGAAAACAGATGAGATATATTAGTTCCTGGTCAGGCAAAAATCAATGTAAGGGGCGCCTTAGTCGCGCCCCTAAACGATGATTGACACTAGGATTATGCGGCGTTAAGTTGGCTCAACTTTGGGGCCGGCCAATCGCTCCGGCAGGTGGAGATGCATATGTCTGTGAACAAAGTTATCTTGGTTGGCAATCTGGGCAAAGATCCCGAAGTCCGTTTCACGCAGACCGGCAGCGCCGTGGCCAACTTTTCGATTGCGACGTCTGAACAATGGAACGACCGAGACGGAAAACGCCAGGAACGAACCGAGTGGCATAATATCGTGGTTTGGGGCAAACAGGCCGAGTCATGCGGCCAGTACCTCGCCAAGGGACGGCAAGTTTATGTTGAAGGAAGCATTCGAACGCGCAGCTACGATGATAAAACCGGCACTAAACGATACGTAACCGAGATCGTCGCGCAGCGAATCCAATTTCTCGGGGGCGGTGGGGGAACTCGGCTGCCGTCCCAGATCGATTCGAGTCCAGGAGACGAAAGCAGCATGGGCGGCCAGGCGCCGATGGATGACGATATTCCGTTTTGACCTTCCGTCGTTTCGAATCGCATTTCTGGAACTGTTCCGAAGAACGCGGCCTTTGTTTGACGTCCTCTCGATTATTGGTAGAGATGCCCCCAGGCGGTAATTGTGGAACACCTACCTCTTCAGGACATTGACCTCGATATTGCTCTCAGACAAATCCTTGAAGGCACTGCTACCGAAACGGGCGAACAGTTTTTCCAGGCCCTGGTAAAAAACCTCGCGTCGGCTCTAAATACTCATGGCGCGTGGGTAACGGAGTATTTTCCCGAATCCCGGCGTCTGAGGGCACTGGCTTTCTGGATGGGTGGTCAATGGCTCAAAGACTGGGAGATGGTGATAAACGGAACGCCCTGCGAGCGCGTCATAAACGAGCGCTGCTTCATCCATATCCCCGACAATCTCCTCGATATTTACGGTGCAGATCCGGACGTTAGGGCCGTGGGTGCGGCGAGTTACATGGGGATGCCGTTGCTCGATGTCGATGGCAAGATCCTCGGCCATCTGGCGGTGCTCGACCTGCGGCCCATGCCCCCCCAGCCGAGGGCGCAAGCTCTTTTTCAAATTTTCGCCGCGCGTGCGGCCGCAGAATTGCGCCGCATGAGGGCGGAAGCGCAGGTGCGCGAGCGCGAGCAGAAGCTTGGCCGCCTGGTAGGAAGTGCGATGGATGCGATCATCGAGCTCGATCAGCATCTCAAAATCAATCAGGTCAATCCGGCTGCGGAAAAAGTTCTCGGCGCGTCCGCTACGATGCTGACAGGGCAAACCTTTACGCATTTCCTCGCGCCCGATTCCCGCGAGAAGCTCGCGCGACTGATCATCGATCTCGATACGCGCCCCGAAGGACAGCGTTCACTTTGGATCGGCGGCGGGCTGACGGCAACGGCTCATGGAGGCGAAAGATTTGAAGCCGAAGCCACGCTGTCGCGCTTTGATCAAAAGCGCGAGCCCTTTTACACATTGGTACTGAGAGACGTCAACGACCGTTTGCAGGCCGAGCGCAAAATCGAGTCGTTGAGGAACGAAGCCGAATACTTGCGCGAACAATTGAACGAGCTGGTCGGCGCCGATGAGATCATTGGGCGGAGCGAGGCGCTGTTACGCGTTCTGAACGATGTCAAGGAGGTTGCCGGAACCGATGCCACCGTACTGATTTCAGGAGAGACCGGCACCGGCAAGGAATTGATCGCCCGGGCGATTCACCTGGCCAGTCTGCGCCACGGCAAACCGCTAATCAAGGTCAACTGTGCGGCGATTCCCGCCACGCTCATGGAAAGCGAATTTTTCGGCCATGAGCAAGGTGCGTTTACCGGTGCGACCAAAAAACGGGACGGCCGTTTTGCGCTCGCGCACGGCGGCACCATTTTCCTCGACGAAATCGGCGAATTGCCCATTGAGCTGCAACCCAAACTGTTGCGCGTTATACAAGAGGGAGAATTCGAGCCGGTGGGCAGCTCGCAGGCGCGCAAAGTCGATGTGCGTGTGATCGCGGCAACCAACCGCAATTTGGAAAGCTCGGTCCGTGATGGGCGCTTTCGCGAGGATCTGTTTTATCGATTAAACGTTTTTCCGATCAAACTTCCGCCGCTGCGCGAGCGGGTGGACGATATCGGGATCCTTGCCATGGCGTTTGCCCGCAACTTCGCGCGCCGCATGGGTCGGCGCCTCGAACCACTCTCCGACGACTGCGTGAGACGCCTGCAGGCATACAACTGGCCGGGGAACGTCCGCGAACTGCAGAACATCATTGAACGGGCGGTGATTACCTCGCGAGACGGACGGCTTAACCTCGACCGCGCTTTGCCCGACAGCGTGAACACGATGGCGGCCGCGCTCGGGGCCAATCACTCGACGGTCCAATGCGTTCGCACCGCCAAAGAGCTCGAAGAGCTGGAGCGCAATAACATCATCGCGGCTCTCAAGGCCGCCGAATGGAAAATTGCTGGGGAAAAAGGCGCGGCGCAGCTCCTGGGTGTCAAACCCACGACGCTCAGTTCGCGCATGAAGGCGCTCAACATCGAACGCAAACGCTGATTTTGATGCTCACGAAATTTTGCATTAAACCCCGCCGAAATCTCGTCGGCAACGAATTCTCGTGCCCGGCCTCTGATTTTCGCCACGCCTAAGTTGCTGGATTTCGGACTGATCGCCTAATCCTGTAGCTGGCATGTTTCCAGCAGTATGGGCTGGACAGATTTCGACGAACAGCAAAAAATTCCAGGAGGACGGGCCATGAAAAATCATTACAGCTATCAAAGCGCGCTGGAGGCTTCGGAGCGGATCGGCTGGAGAGTGGAAGACATTATCGGCGGCGAGAAGCGGCTCGATTTCGCCAAGCCCTTCATGCCCGAGTCTCTGGCTCAGGTGAAGCAGCTTTCCTTTCTTGCGCCGGACGAGCAGCGAACTTTGAATCAGATCCGCGGGTATGAGTACTTGGCCATGTTTGGCCTAGTCGAAGAGTTCATCCTTCCCTATGTGGTTGACCATGCGCGATTGCAGCTCTCGGGAGACGACTACCGCGTCCGCGCTTTACTACAGTTTGCCGGCGAGGAGGCAAAGCACATTCACCTTTTCAAGCGCTTCCGCCAGGAATTTGAAACTGGTTTCGGCATCAAGTGTGACTTCATAGGGCCCGCAGAGGATGTGAAGCGGTTTGTTCTGTCGCACAGTCCTTTGGGCGTTGGCCTTGCGATCCTGCACATTGAATGGATGACGCTCAGGCACTACATCGAAGGGGTTAAGGACAATCAGGATCTTGACCCGCAGTTCAAGAGCCTTTTGAAGCATCACTGGCTGGAAGAATCGCAGCACACCAAGCTCGATACATTGATTGTGGAGGCGCTGACGGAGGCGGCTATCGACAACGAAATCGAGCAGGCCTTTAAAGAATACGCCGACATCGGCGGATTTCTAGACAACGGGATCAAGCAGCAAACGGAATTCGACATCGAAAGCTTTGTACAAGCCACAGGAAGAAATCTATCCAAAAGCGAGCGTGAAACGATGACCGCCGCAGTGCTCAAAGGAATGCGCTGGACCTATCTGGGCACGGGCATGACGCACCCGAACTTTCTAGCCACGGTCGAGCAGATCTCGCCCGAGGGAAAGAAACAGATCGAAGCAATGGCACCCATGTTTTGTTGAGCAAGAATGAAAAAAAAATTAGGAGAAAGTTATGTCAGTCGCAGAACCAACGAACAACAAGAGAGCAAAGGACGTTCTAGAGCACCACTTAAAATGCTTTGGTGCGGGCGACCTGAAGGGCATCCTGTCTGACTATGCCCCGGGAGCCGTCCTGTTCACGTCGGACGGACCGCTTAAAGGAGCCGACGCGATTAGGTCGTTGTTCCAGACGATGATTACAGAATTTGAAAAACCTGGCGCAGCTTTTAGCCTGAAACAGCAATTCGTCGAGGGCGATTATGCCTACATTCTGTGGAGCGCAGAGACTGCCGACAACGTGTACGAAGTAGGCACGGACACGTTCGTGGTACGAGACGGCAAGATAGTGGCGCAGTCATTCACCGGCAAGATTACACCCAAGTGCTGAGGAGTTTCATTCCGCTGACAAGTTAATGAGGAGGGAGACTTTTATGACGACGCAAATGTCGACGCTAACGGAAAAGCTCGACGGACTCAAAGGCAACGTGGTAGTTCCCGATGACCCCGGTTACGAACAAGCCCGTCAAATATGGAATGCTATGATCGATCGGAGGCCCGCGATGATCGTGCAGTGTTCCGATCCCGATGATGTAGCCCCGGCAATCGGTTTTGCGCGGCGGAACAAACTCGAAGTTTCGATTCGCGGCGGGGGACACAATATCGCTGGGAGCTCGCTTTGCGATCATGGACTCACCATCGATTTTTCGAAGATGAAGGGCGTGCGCGTCGATGCGGGGAAAAAGCGTGCCTACGTCGAGCCCGGTGCGACACTCGCGGATTTGGACGAGGCGACCCAGGTGCACGGTCTAGCCACGCCGGTGGGGATTAATTCTACCACGGGCATCGCGGGTTTAACATTGGGCGGCGGCTTTGGCTGGTTGACTCGCAAGTATGGCATGACCATCGACAACCTCATCTCCGTCGACATGGTTACGGCCGATGGCAAGAAGATACGAGCAAGTCAAAACGAAAATCCGGATCTTTTCTGGGCAATCCGTGGCGGAGGCGGCAATTTTGGCGTGGTGACGCAGTTTGAATTCGAGCTTTTTCCGGTCGGTCCTGAGGTTTTTGCCGGCTTGATGGTTTTTCCCTTCAGCCAGGCAAAACAGATTCTTCGAAAGTATCGTGAATTCGTAAACTCTGCGCCTGAAGAGCTCAACGTCTGGGCGGTATTGCGCAAGGCTCCGCCGTTGCCTTTTCTTCCCGAGAAAGTTCACGGAAAAGAAGTCGTCGTGCTGCCGATTTTTTA
>DATBEY010000347.1:0-5938 GCA_036558765.1 Binatia bacterium
AAAACGGCGGCAAAAAGCGTTTAGTTG
Source organism: Binatia bacterium (assembly GCA_036558765.1). Taxonomy (GTDB): domain Bacteria; phylum Desulfobacterota; class Binatia; order UBA9968; family UBA9968; genus DP-20. The sequence continues at coordinate 28 of DATBEY010000347.1, forward strand.
CACGCAATTCCCTGATGGCTTATAAATTAACGCTAATATTCCCTGTTTTTTTGAAAGGATTCGGTTAGGCCAGTGGAATTTCAGCGGATCAAACGGCTGCCGCCCTACGTTTTCAGCATCATCGATGGCATGAAGATGGCCGCCCGGCACAGGGGCGAAGACATTGTCGACTTCGGCATGGGCAACCCCGATGCGGCAACACCGCCGCACGTGGTGGCGAAGCTCGTCGAAGCCGCGAGCAAGCCGCAGAATCACCGCTATTCAGTGTCCCGCGGCATCTATAAGCTGCGTGTGGCGATTTGCGACTGGTATAAGCGGCGCTATGCTGTGGATCTCGATCCCGATGCCGAAGCGATCGTCACCATCGGCGCAAAAGAAGGCATCTCGCACCTCGCTTGGGCCACCATCGATCCGGGCGACGTCGTTCTTTGCCCGAGTCCAACCTATCCGATTCATCAATACGCGGTGGTGCTCGCGGGCGGCGATCTGCGCTGCGTTCCGCTGACCACCAGCGAAGAATTTTTCGGCCATCTCGAGGAAGCGATCCGGCAAAGTTGGCCCAAGCCGAAAATGCTAATCATCAGTTTTCCCCATAATCCGACGACGCAGGTGGTGCAGCGCGATTTTTTCGAGCGTGTCGTGCAGACCGCCAAGGAACACGATTTTATCGTGGTTCACGATCTCGCCTATGCCGATTTAACCTTCGATGGCTACGAAGCGCCGAGCTTTCTCCAGGCCCCGGGCGCGAAAGATGTCGGCGTGGAATTTTTTTCGTTGTCGAAAAGTTACAACATGCCGGGTTGGCGCGTCGGTTTCTGCGTCGGCAATCGCGAAGTGATTCACGCGCTGGCGCGCATCAAGAGCTATCTCGATTACGGCATCTTTCAACCCATCCAAATCGCCGCGATTCAGGCCCTCAATGGTCCCCAGGATTGTGTCGAGGAAATCCGCTCGCTTTATCAGAAACGGCGCGATTCGCTGATCGAAGGCCTCGATCGCGCGGGCTGGTACATTCCCAAACCCAAAGGCACCATGTTCGTCTGGGCGGAAATACCCGCCCCCGCGAAAAAAATGGGCTCGGTGGAGTTTTCCAAATACTTGCTTCAGGAAGCGCAGGTGGCGGTTTCGCCGGGCATCGGCTTCGGCCAATACGGCGACGAGCATGTCCGTTTTGCGCTGATCGAAAACGAACATCGGACCAAGCAAGCCGTGCGCAAAATCAAGCGTGCACTCGGAAAACTGCTCGACTAACTTTCACGGTTACTAACCCTTTCAATAATATTTGCCATGGGCTCAGAAAACAGGCGGCGCAGAGTCGGCGTGGGACTGCTCGGCTCCGGTGTAGTTGGGGAAGCGATTCAGGACCTGCTCTTTCGTGACCTGAAAGGACAGATCGGTAACGACATCGCCCTTGAAATTCGTAAAATCTACACGCGCAATCCCCATGGCAAAAAATGGTTCAGCAAGTATCGCGGGCTCTTTACGCAGCGCGCTGAAGACGTGCTCGACGACCCGGAAATCGACGTGATCGTCGAGGCATTGGGGTTTCAATCCGCGGGTCAACTCGCACAATATCGCGATTACATTTTGCGCGCCTTCGCCAACGAGAAGTCTGTGGTCACTTCGGACAAGGCGGTGCTGGCACGCTACGGCAAGGAAATTTGGGCCGCGGCAAAGAAAGCGCGCCGAGAGTTGCGCTTCGAGGCTTGCGTTGGCGGCGGTATCCCGGTCATCCGTTCCCTGACCGAGAGCTTCGCCGTCGAAGAACCGGAAGCAATTTTCGGCATCGTCAACGGCACTTGTAATTACATCCTTTCCCAGATGGAAAGAGCCGGCAAGCCCTACGCCGACGCGCTCAAGGAAGCGCAACAGAAAGGTTACGCCGAGACCAATCCGGCGTCGGATGTAAACGGCAGCGATGCCGAAGCGAAATTGCTCTTACTGAGCCTGGTCGCGTTCGGCTTGGAGCTTCAGCCCGGAAACATCTGGCGTAAAGGCATCGAAGACATTCAAGCGGTAGATTTTCGCTATGCCCGGCGCATCGGCGGCAGCACGATCAAACAACTCGCAGTGGCAAAGCGCAAGGGGCAAGCGGTCGAAGTTTACGTCTCGCCGGCGCTTATATCCAAAGACAATTTTCTCGCTGCGGTTGATGGCGCAACCAATGCAGTCTGCTTTGCAGGTAAAAGTAGCGGCACGGCGCGCGGCGAGCGTGACAGCGATTATGTGCTCGTGGGCCCTGGCGCCGGCGGCGGTCCAACGGCGGTCGCCGTGCTCGGCGATGTTTGTGAGTTGGCGCGCGGCGAGCGCCGCCTGGGTGGCGCACCGAGTTTGGTTCGGGCGGGCGCGCTGAAGCTCCAGCCGCAGAAGCAAATCGCCATGCCATTTTATGTGCGGTTCGTCGTCAAAGATCGGGCCGGCATCGTCGGCGATATAGGGCGAACCTTCGGCCGGACCGGCGTCAACATTTCGGAGATTTGGCAGTTACGGCACGTCGAGGATGAGCTTCACGGGTTGGTCGAGGGCTCTCTTCTCAAGAAAAAACCGCAGGAAGTCTTGCCGTTTGTGATGACCTTGGAACGAACGACGCTGGGTCAAATGCGCAAGGCTCTGGATTCCATCCGCAATCGAGATTATATCGTAATAGACCCCGTCTGGTTTCCGATCTGGGGATAGCCGCGGGCACTCGTTCAGATTTCTGTGTTCCGGGTTCAAGGTTCAATTTTGAACCTGCAATTTGAAACATTGAGCGGAGCGAAAATTCGGTGAAGTACATCATCTTACAAGGGGATGGCATGGCGGATTACCCGCTCGAAGTGCTCGGCGGAAAGACGCCACTGGAAGCCGCACGCACGCCTAATATGGATTGGCTGGCGCGCCACGGCATCTATGGCATCGCGCATGTCATTCCGGAGGGATTTCCACCCGGCAGTGACGTTGGCAACATGAGCATTATGGGTTACGACCCGGCGGTTTATCATACCGGCCGCTCGCCTCTGGAAGCCGCCAGTATGGGTGTTTCGCTCGGGGTCGACGATATCGCGTTTCGCTGCAATCTCGTGACCCTCGGCGGCGCGGGCGCTGAAACTTACATGCAAGATTTCACCAGCGGTCATATCTCGACAGAAGAAGCCGCTGCCATCATGCGCGATCTCGGACGGGAATTGGCAGGCGATGGCATCGAATTTTTTCCCGGCGTGAGTTACCGCCATCTGCTGGTCTGGCGCGGCGGCAAAGAAAAGATGAGCACCACGCCGCCGCACGATATTACCGATCAGAAAATCGCGTCGTATCTCCCTCGGGGCGACGGTGCCGATCGTTTGTTGGAATTGATGCGAGGATCGCAACCGCTTCTCGCGGATCATCCGGTCAACAAGGAACGTAAAGCCGCTGGAAAACGGCAGGCGACCTCGATCTGGCTCTGGGGGCAGGGCAAAGCGCCGCAGCTTCCACCGCTCACGAAGCGCTTTGGCATCAAAGGCGGGGTCATTTCGGCGGTCGATATTATTCACGGCCTGGGAGTTTATGCCGGCCTCGAACGCATCGATGTGCCCGGGATCACCGGATTTTTCGATACCAATTACGTGGGGAAGGGTGAATACGGCGTCCGTTCACTGGAGAAAAACGATCTGGTGTTTATACACGTCGAAGCGACCGATGAGGCGGGCCATATGGGCGATGTCGAAAAGAAGATTCAGGCGCTGGAAGATTTCGATGAGAAAGTTGTCGGCACCGTGTTGAGACGCATGTCGCAACGCAAAGATTATCGAATCCTACTGATGCCGGATCACCCGACCGCCATTGCCCTTAAAACCCATGTGGCCGAGCCGGTGCCGTTCGTTTTGTATTCCGCCGAGGCGCCCCGAGATAACGGCGCTTTGGGCTACAACGAAAAAGATGCGCTGAAGACCGGAGTCGTCGCCAAACAAGCCTATCGGCTGATGGAAGCCTTGATCGAAGGGAGATCGACATGGACAGAAATTTAGCACTCGAAGCTGTCCGCGTGACCGAAGCCGCGGCATTGAATTGCGCGCGCTGGACGGGCCGGGGGGACGAAAAGGCGGCTGATCAAGCTGCGGTGGACGCCATGCGCAAAGCATTTGACGCTCTCGCGATCGACGGCACGGTGGTTATCGGCGAAGGCGAGCGCGATGAGGCGCCGATGCTCTACATCGGTGAAAAGGTCGGTTCGGGCGGCCCGAAAGTCGATATCGCGCTGGATCCGCTCGAAGGCACAACGATCTGCGCTACCGGAGCGCCCAACGCCCTCGCGGTGATCGCCATGGCGGATGGCGGCAACTTGCTTCACTGTCCGGATACTTACATGGCGAAGATCGCCGTGGGCCCGGACGGAAGGGGCGTTGTCGACTTAGACAAAACCCCAACACAAAATCTGCACGCACTCGCCGACGCGAAGCGCTGTAAAGTCGAAGACCTCACGGTGATTATTTTATCCCGGCCACGCCACGAGGCGATTATTCAGGAAGTCAGAAAAGCGGGGGCGCGCATTCGCTTGATCGGCGACGGCGATGTTTCTGCTGCCATCGCGACGACCAAGCCGGAAACTGGCATCGACCTCTTGCTGGGTATCGGCGGTGCTCCCGAGGGAGTGCTCGCAGCCGCGGCGCTGCGTTGCGTGGGCGGCGAATTTCAAGGCCGTTTGGCGCCGCGTAATGACGAAGAGATCGAACGTGCCAAAAAGATGGGCGTCACAGATATCAAAAGAAAATTCACGATCGACGAATTGGCCGCAGGCGACGTGATGTTTGCCGCCACGGGCGTCACCGATGGAGACTATTTGCACGGCGTGCATTTTTTCCCCGGCGGCGCGACGACGCAGTCGGTGGTCATGCGATCGAAAACTAAAACCATTCGCGTGATCAACGCGAGCCATTATTTCGAGCACAAGCCCAATTACTAAACCACGCTCACCCAGACGGGAGACGACATCGCCCGGCCGAAAACGCAGCCGGCGGAGTTGGCTCAAGCTGATTTTACTCTACACCTGCGTGCCACTGATCACTTGGTTCGTCGCGTTTCTGATTTGGTTTTACTGGTACGATCTCACCGGTACTGCGGAAAGGCGAACCGATCGACCCGTCGCCAAAGCCACGCCGAGCGAGTCCGCCCCCGCGAAAGCGCCAAAAGAAAGAATCCTCGAAGAGGACAGGAAGAAATTGGAAGACATTCTGAAACGGCGCGGGGGATGAGGCAGCCGTCGTCAGTGAGGCTTCGCCGTGTCTGATTCGCGCGTTGCCATCGTCTGTGGAAAAGAATGTCCGCACGCGTATCATTGTGGCGCAACGCCGCGAGGATTTAACGAGCCTTACCGGCCTAGTAGTATCAGGGCCGTTTGGAATCGTCGAAGCTCTTGTCCAGCGCCTTGATCGAATCCATCAAGAGCTGCACTGCATAGGTCGTGTTGTGCACGCCCTTGCTGCCGTCCTCCAGGACGAATTTGTAATTATAGAGAGCCGCCACGGTTTCGATCGGATATTGGGTTTTCGAGTTGGCGAACTTTCCTTTCGCGTCATAAGGCGCATCCTTCATCGTTTGCAGCAGGCCGCTCCCTTTGCTGTTGATCAGCTTTTCCAGCAATCCGATGACCTCCTCTTGCACGGTTTCGGTTTTGCCGTCGCCGTCGTAATCCGCTGCAGCTCTTTTATCGAAATAATGAGTATCGGTCACCTGCTTCATTTCAGCGTGACAGCCGGAATTGGTGCAACCCGCGGTATTGACGCGGTGCTCTTCGTGAACTTCACCCGCGATCCTGAAGCTATGTCCGCCAATCGACGGCGCCAATGAGTAACGGCCTGTCGGCAAAGTCATATGGCAGGTGACACAGTTTGCATTCGGCAAGGCCGTGTGGACCGAGCTCGCATATTTTTTGCCCGGAAATTCGTAAGCATTC
>DATBEY010000348.1:0-14104 GCA_036558765.1 Binatia bacterium
GGAGGTCCCCGGTTTTTGGTGGAGGTGGCACATGGCTGACCAATACGAAGTTGTGACAAGGCTCCTTCAAACGAACGGATTAGCTGACTGGCATGTCGTTGAACCGCTGAGGGGTGATGTTCGGGATTACGTGTGGATACAGCGCGCCGACGCCAATCGGGATATGTACGTTTCGATCTCTCGGCAAGATGTTGATGATCTGCCTGATGAGGAATTGCTAAAGCGCATCCGTCGTGCCATGGGGAAATCCTGCCCAAACCGTTGAAGAAAGAAACCGCAACGGGTTAAATTCGAAAGCAACTCTGGTGCGTCCTTTGAAGGCATCGGATTGAACGAGCACACGCCGCTCCGCTCCGATGCGTTACGGCTCGTTTCCTTCCTGTTAACACAGACAGCACAACGGAATTGACGAAGGAGAAAGCGTCGTTTTCAAACCATTTTCAAAAAAGCAGCACACTAATTTTGAGTCCGGCACGTCTGCCATTCCATTACTCCGACACGAAAACTAATGTTGATAACAACACTCGGCTATGATGCAAGCGCATCGAGACTGAAGATTTGCACCGGGCACGCAAATGATCAGAAAATCAGTTTCCAGCACTCCTTGAGCGAGCTGACGGCGGCGAGTTTGGGATGTTCGATGTACTTCAATTGCGCAGCGTTGCTGGCGGGAAGAATGCACCGCTCGAAGCCGAGCTTGCCGGCTTCCTTGACCCGGGCTTCGGCTTGAGAAATGCCGCGAATTTCGCCAGCCAAGCCAACTTCGCCGAAGAAAATCGTTCTGGCGTCGAGTACGGTTTCCCGGCTGCTCGACGCGATCGCGGCAACAATACCCAGATCGACGGCTGGCTCGTCGACCTGCACACCGCCGGCGACATTGACAAATATATCCTGGTCGAAGAGCTTGGCGCCCATTTTTTTCTCGAGCACAGCGACCAGCAGCGCCACGCGGTTGTGATCGACGCCAATCGTCGTTCGCCGCGGCACGGCTAGGAACGAACGGCTCACCAACGCTTGCAACTCGACCAAAATTGGCCGGGTCCCTTCCATGCTGCAAACCACGGCGGAGCCGGGCACCGCGAGCGGCCGCTCCATTAGAAAGATTTCCGACGGATTACTGACCTCCTGCAGTCCCGCTTCCTTCATTTCGAAAACGCCGATCTCGTTGGTCGATCCAAAACGGTTTTTCACCGCGCGGAGAATACGAAAACTGTGGCCGCGCTCTCCTTCGAAGTAAAGCACGGTGTCGACCATGTGCTCGAGCAGGCGCGGTCCCGCAATGGCGCCGTCTTTCGTAACATGACCGATCAGGAATGTCGTCAAGCCGGTTTTTTTTGCGAGCACGATGATCGCGCCGGAAGCCTCTCGAACCTGCGCGATACTGCCGGGAGCCGATGGGATCGCCGAGGAGAAGATCGTTTGCACCGAATCGATCACCAAAAGTCCGGGTTTGATTTTCTTGATTTGATCGAGAATGCGCTCCAGTGAAGTTTCGCTCAAAATCAAAAGATTGGGCGCATCAATGCCGAGCCGCTCGGCGCGCATTTTGATCTGGCGCGGCGACTCTTCGCCGGAAACGTACAGGCAAGTCACGTCTCTTTGGCTCACGGCGGCGAACGCCTGCAATAGCAACGTCGACTTACCGATGCCCGGATCTCCGCCAATCAGGATCACCGAGCCAGCTACGAGTCCACCGCCGAGCACACGGTCGAATTCGCCAATTCCCGACAGCACGCGGCCTTCTTCGCTGATGTCGATCCTGTGGATCGGCGCCGGATCTTCCTTCGTGCCCAAGCTCAATTCACCGCGCGGCGTCATTGCTTTTTCAAAGCGTTCTTCGGCGAAGGTATTCCACTGATTGCAGTCGGGGCACTTGCCGAGCCATTTGGGCGACTGATGGCCGCAATTCTGACAGGCAAAAATTATTTTGGCTTTAGCCACAGGTTCGCTCGGCAATTTCTCGGAACAAAGCTCGCCGTCTAAATTCTCACACTTTAATAAGAAATTGTAGGGCGGGTGGAAGCGCACCGCGCCGATACCCACCTCACACTGCGTGGGTATCGCTACCGAAGTCGTGTTTTCCTGTCATTGTTGGAAACCGGTATTCAGATGGTTTGCAAAGTCCTGGATTCCGGGTCGCGCTAGCTATCGCCAGCTTGCCCGGAATGACGAATGGAGTGGCCTTTGAAGTTCCTCGAGGATACTAGGCGCGGATTACTGGTGGTGGTAGCCTCAACTTATGGGCAAGGAAGAGCAGATCTCCGCAGCGGAATTTCTCCCCAAGCGGCGAGACCTTGAAAGCTTGCGCGCCGCGGCGCGGTCTTGCGAGGGATGCGATCTCTACAAGAATGCGACCCAGACGGTTTTCGGCGAAGGGGCGGAACATGCGAATATCATTTTGGTCGGCGAACAACCCGGCGATATGGAAGACCGTCAAGGACATCCGTTCGTCGGACCTGCGGGCCGGATGCTCGACAAGGCTCTTGCCAAAGCGCGAATCTCGCGGGACGAGGTCTACATCACCAACGCCGTCAAACATTTTAGATGGATTCAGCGTGGTAAAAGACGCTTGCATCAAAAACCTGCAGTGAGGCAAATCATGGCGTGTAAGCCGTGGCTTGAATCGGAAATGGCATCGATCCATCCTAAACTCGTCGTGTGTCTTGGCGCCACCGCCGCCCAATCCATTCTCGGCAGGGTTGTGCCGATCGGACAAGCCCGGGGAAAATTCTTCACCGGGCAACGTGGCGAAGCGGTATTTATCACGATTCATCCTTCCGCGATTTTCCGGCAGCGAGACGAAAGCGAACGGGAAAAAGAATACCTCCGGTTCGTCTCCGACATGCGCCTGGTGGAGCGCAAGTTGCGCGGTATGGCGGCTGCGTAATTTCTCATTCTTACTCGTCGTCGCAGAATCAATTTATTGGCGGCAGCTTCTGCGCCGTGTTGCGTGGTTGCCGGCCGTATATTATCTAATTCGAGCAATGGCTACCGTCAGCATTCATGCGGAGCTGGAAGCGCTGCGCAACGCCGGTCTTTATAGAGAATTGCAGCGCGTGGAAAATGAACAGGGTCCCGTTCTGCTCATCTCCGGCCGCGCAGTGATTAATTTTTCCTCGAACAATTATCTCGGCATTGCCAATCATCCCGCGCTGGCAGAAGCGGCGAAACAAGCGATCGATCATTACGGCTGTGGCTCGGGCGCATCACGCCTGATCTCCGGCAACATGGCGCTGCACGAAGAGTTGGAAACTCGCCTTGCGCAATTTAAAGGCACGGAGGCGGCGCTGGTGTTCAATTCCGGATTTCAGGCGAACACCGGAATTCTTGCGGCGCTTGCGCGCGCGGGCGACGTCATTCTCAGCGATCAGTTCAATCACGCGAGCATTATCGACGGTTGCCGATTGTCACGCGCACAAACCCTCGTTTATGGGCATGGCGATCTCGATCAGCTCGAAGCCAATCTCAAAAAAGCTCAGCACGCTGCGCGCCGTGTGATCGTTACCGAGTCGATTTTCAGCATGGACGGCGACGAGGCGCCGCTGACCGGAATCGTCGAGCTTGCCGAAAGATACGACGCGATGGTGATGGTGGATGAAGCCCATGCGACGGGCATTTTCGGCGGCACGGGAGCCGGCGTGGTGAACAAGTACGGGTTGGGAGATCGCGTTTTTGTGCAGATGGGGACTTTGGGAAAAGCTCTCGGAGGATTTGGCGCGTACGTGGCCGGCAGCCGAGCGCTGCGCGAGCTTTTGATCAACCGTTGCCGGAGTTTCATTTTCACGACGGCGTTGCCGCCGGCGATTATTGCAATGGCCATAGCCGCCATTGATCTAGTCGCGCGTGAACCCGAACGACGCGAGCGGTTGTGGGAAAACTGCCGGTTTTTGTCGGATGGATTAAAACGACTGGGCTTTGGGCTAAGTGATTTGCAAAGCCCAATATTGCCACTGATCGTCGGCGATGCTGAGAGCTGCATGCAATTTTCACAGAAACTTTTGGAGCATGGCGTGTTTGCGCAGGGAATCCGCCCGCCGACAGTCCCGCCGGGAACGTCGCGCCTGCGGATCACCGTTATGGCCACGCATAGCCGTGGCCACATGGAGAAAGCGCTCGAGGCTTTTCAGGAAATCAAAAATCAAAATGGCCGACTCTTACGATAAATTAAAAGAGCTCGATCATAGTTATCTCTGGCATCCTTTCACCCAGATGCAGAATTGGCTGAGCGAGGAGCCCTGTATTATCAGCGGCGCGGACGGCAATTTTCTGATCGACGTACACGGGCGGAAGTATCTGGACGGAGTGTCTTCGCTTTGGTGCAACGTTCACGGCCATCGAAAAAAAGCGCTCGATGACGCGATTCGCGCTCAGCTCGAGCGCATGTCCCATTCGACATTTCTCGGGTTGAGCCATGTTCCGGGAATTCGACTCGCTGAAAAACTGATCGCGATTGCGCCCCAAGGCTTGAGGCGGGTTTTTTATTCCGACAGTGGCGCGACGGCTGTCGAAATTGCTTTGAAAATGGCTGTCCAGTACTGGCAGCTCAAGAACGAGGATCAACGGGTACAAATCGCATCGTTGGCGGAGTCCTACCACGGCGACACCGTGGGATCGATGAGCGTAGGCTATTCCGAGACCTTTCACCGCTTTCACAAAACCTTGCTGTTTCCAGTGCTGCGGATCACGCCGCCGCACGTGTTTCGTTATTACCGCCGCATGAGCGAAGCGGACGCGCTCAGTGCGGCGATCGCTGAAGCCGACGAGAAAATGGGCGCGAATAAAAACCATTTGGCTGCGCTGGTGGTCGAGCCGTTAATGCAGGGCGCCGCGGGAATGTGGGCGCAGCCGGTGAAATATCTCGAAGCCTTACACGGGATTTGTCGCCGTTACGGCATTCTATTGATTCTCGACGAAGTGGCGACCGCTTTTGGCCGCACGGGGAAAATGTTTGCCTGCGAGCACGCTAACGTGACTCCCGATCTGCTTTGCCTTGCCAAGGGAATCACCGGCGGATATCTGCCCCTGGCGGCGACGTTGACGAGCGAAGAAATCTTTTCGGCTTTTCTCGGCGAATATAAAGAATTCAAAACTTTCTTTCACGGACACACGTATACGGGGAACCCGCTCGGCTGCGCCGTCGCAATCGCCAATCTGGAAATCTTCGACCACGAAAAGACGCTCGAGAGCTTGCCACCCCGAATTGCTTATCTGGCCGCGCGACTAGAAGAGTTTCGGTGCCTGCCCCATGTAAGCGACGTTCGGCAATGGGGATACATGGTTGGAATCGAGTTGGTTCAAGACAAGGACAGCCGCAGGAGCTATGCGCCGGAAAACCGAATCGGCTATAAGGTTGTCCTCGAAGCGCGCAAACGCCATGTTATGATCCGGCCGCTTGGTGACGTGATTGTGCTGATGCCACCTCTATCGATCGCCCACAACGAACTCACATCACTCGTCAATGTCGTCCATGAGAGTATTGTCGAAGTGACGGGCGATTGATGGGACGCGGCATCTTCATTACTGGAACCGACACCGGCGTGGGTAAGACGTTCGTCAGTTGCAGCCTGGCTGCGCTGCTGCGCGAGCTCGGCTATCGGGTGGGCGTCATGAAGCCGGTGGAGACCGGCTGTTCTGAACGGGACGGACAGCTCTTTCCGGAGGACGCGGTCCGTCTGAAACAAGCTGCGGGTTGTGATGAACCGATACAAAAAATCTGTCCCTATCGGTTCGCCGAACCGCTCGCGCCGAGCATCGCGGCTGAACGAACAGACGACAGGATCGTCATCGATCATCTACTCCAGGTGTATCAAGAGATCAGCTCGCATCATGACGTAACCCTGGTCGAAGGCGCCGGCGGTCTCATGGTGCCGCTTCTGCCGAGCTTCACGTATGCCGATTTTGCGCGCGTTGCTAAACTACCGCTTATCGTTGTTGCGGCGAACCGGCTGGGGGCGATCAATCACTTAATGCTGACCTTGGAGCATGCGCTTTGCAAAGAATTGAGCGTCATCGGCTATGTGCTCAACTGCCCAATCGATCAAATATCGCTCGCGAGCGACACAAACCGAGAAGTTCTGATGAACTTGACCGGTGTTCCGTGCCTCGCCGAGTTACCGTTCCTAACGGGTGGCGGCTCTGAAGGCGTGTTTCCGAGCGAGCGATTTGAAAGAGAATTTGCGCTTCGGCTGATCGAATCATTTCTATCGTGATCATGAAGCGTGCGATACCGTAAGGAGGTGCGGACTTTGCTGAACTCACGACGAGCTTGCGCCATTTTGGCTGCGCTTTTGCTTTGGCTCTCTCGAAATGATGGTTTTGCCGCTAACCAGGCAATCATTTCCTACAGCAGCCGGAGTTATGCGTTTTTACCGGCGCAGGTTGCGGTCGCGCAGAATTTTTTCCGTGATGAAAACCTCGAGCCTCTCTTGATCCAAATGCGCAGCCAGGTAACGGTTCCGGCGCTGATCAGCGGCGAAGTCCAGTACACGTTGAGCTTCGGCAATATTATCGGCAGCGCAATGCAAGGATTGCCGTTCAAAATTCTCGCTGTGCTCACGGATAAGCCGCTGCACAGTCTGGTTGGCCGGCCGGAAATTAAATCCATCAACGAGCTGCGCGGCAAGCGCATCGGGACGCAACGTATCGGTGGCTCCGATCAGCTCGCCGCCGAGGCGATTCTGCAGGCGAAAGGGATCGATCCCAAGGAGGTGCAGTTTGTCACTTTGGGCGGCGACGAACCGGTGCGCGTCGAGATCCTCAAAAAAGGTCTGGTCGATGCGATCTGCACGGTCCCACCGGGCCCGGTGCGCCTCAGCCGTGAGGGTTACAATGTGCTTGGCGGACCGAAGGATCTCAAAGTCGGCAATCCGATATCCGCTGTAGCGGTTACCGATGCGCGCCTAAAAAGCAACCGAGAGGAGACCAAAAAGGTCTTGCGAGCGATTCTGCGCGGGTTACGCTTCATGCATGAGCGGAAGGAACAGACGATTCAAATCATGGCGCGGTGGCTGAGCCAGACGCCGGACGTGGCGAAAGACTCCTATGACGCGATTTTGCCGTCGTTCAGCTCCGATGGGGGTACCAGCGACAAAACCTTCGAATTTGCCATCGAATCGCGCCGAGCAAGCGTACGGACGGATAGGCCGATACCGCCATCTCAGATCCGCGATTTCACACTTCTGAGGGAGGTGCAAAAGGAGTTGCGCCTGCAATAACGGGCGTAATAAAAAACTGCGTCGCGATTTCCCTTGCTGGCGCGAAGCAGAGCCCGCCTGCAAGGCTAAAGTTTTCCGGAAGATTTGAAGTGGTCGATACGGCTCCTGATCAACTCGATGAAATCGTGGCTCACCATGTCATCGGCCAGAGATAGAGGCTCGGCGCCCAATCGGGAGAGCTGGCTGTTAATCACGCGCAGAGCGACACGCAAGCGCCGATACTCCTCGAGCGACTTTCGACAGTTCACCAGCCTGTTGTCGATCTGTTCAATGCATTGACTGAGTCTCTGCGCTTCGCCTTCCTGCAACGCCCGCACGAGATGGGCAAAAGGTTGTTCCGGTTTGTTGATTTGTTCCGACATTTTGCGAATGTTTCCTTTCTAGTTGCTCGATCAGTGGATACTTACCAGCTCAAAAATTTGACGCGCGCAGCGTGCGATTACGCCGCATCCCGGCCGAGACGCAGCATCGCCGCCTTCAAGCTCGAGCGCATGCGCTCGAGCGCGCGCGCCAAATCGCCAATCTCATCGCGCGCGCTGACGCAATTTCCCCCCACAGAGGTTTCGAGCTCGCCCATGGTGACTTTGTCGGCAATGCGCGTGAGGCCGACAATCGGTTGAACGATCCAGTGTGCCAATAGGAACGACAGAAGCGCGCCCACAAACGGAACGACGGCAACCGCGGCAATAATCGGAATGAGGGCGCGCTGGATCTCCGCATCCAAATCATCGGCCCAAAATCCCACGTGGACTTTGCCCATCTGCCCCTCGAGAATCGGAACCGAGGTTTCATAAATCGGTCTGCCGTTCCAGCGCCATTCGCGCCGCCCGACTTCACGGCCCGTGACCCGGGCTGCCGATTGCAGATCTTCAGGGACTTTGCCAAAGGTTTGGGCGAGGATCTCGCCTTGACCATCTTCCACGTAAGCGTAGGCGACGCCGTCGTTAAGCGTGTATTTGCCCGCCAAAGCGTTGAGCGCAAGGGTATTTCGTCCAGCCACATATCCGGCGGCGGCATCGCTGAAATTGCGCGTTATCGCCAGAGACCGGCGATTGAGTTGATCTCGGAGCGTGCTACCGGTTAGCTCATAGACTACGGCAATCACACAAATTCCCAAGATGAACATGACCAATGTATAAATACCGCCGATCTTCCATTTGAGCCCGAAGCGTCGCGATTGACGTGCCATTGGATTTCCTCCCGATTCGCCGCTCACATCATTTTGAGCGTGGCGATTTCATCGACCATGGTTCTTTGAAAACGGCTACGCATGGTTTCGTTGAGTATTTCTCCGCTCACCCGTAAAACCAGCTCCGCGAGCTTGGCTTGCGGAAACGCCTGAGTTGATTCGCCCAGCGCTGAAATCTGATCGCCGACAATCCGCCTGGCCATGGGTCCCATCGCCTCAGTAGCCGCGCGGTTCAGGCGATCAAAAAAGTGGACGGAAACCGCAGGGCCCGTAGCGACCCGCGATAGGGCGAGGCGGTCTGAGTCGCGCAGCGGAATGATACCGGTTTCGGAGCGCTGTTGGCCGGCGTGACCATTCGGCTCGGTGCGCTTTGGACTGGTGCGGGTTGGCGTCGGCTTTGTCTTGAGCAAAGCGATGTCGCCGCCGGCTGGCTTTACCGTTTCACTTCCGTGATCGAGCATCAACCCACCCGCAGCCTTCATAATCAAATAGGGTGACACTTTCTTCTTGCCAGATAAACTAGCGACGGCGAGCGCGTTGTCACAAAGAATATTGATCAAACGGGGCGTGCCGCCGGAGTAGTGCCACACCGCTTCAACGGCCTCTTTTCCGAAGATGTCCGGACCTTCATATCCGACGATGCGCAAGCGATGGCGAATGTATTGATCGACTTCCGCAGGGGTCTGCAAAGCATAGAGGCGGTGATGGATGGCAATCCTTTGCTTGATGCGCCGGAGAGAAGCTTTATTCAACTTGGTGGTGATTTCCGGTTGACCCACGAGCACGATCTGGAGCAATTTTTCTTGGTCGGTCTCGAGGTTTGACAGATCGCACAAGCCTTCGAGCGCTTCATCGCTCAGTTTCTGCGCTTCATCAATTAAAAGAGCGACGGTCCGCCCGGCGCGGAGCTCCGCGATCAGGTAATTGTTCAGCTCCTGAATCATGTCGAGCCGGTTTTTTTCCTTCTGCGCGAGGCCGAGATTCTGAACCACCAGGTCGGTCAAGCCGTACGATGTGAGATGACTGTTGGAGACGAAAACAAATTGGACGCGGCCTTCCAAATGACGCATGAGCTTACGCAGCAGGATCGTTTTACCGGTTCCGACCTCGCCCGTAACCAGCATAAATCCTTTCTTGGATTCAAGGCCGTGGACCAGCACCGCCAGGCCCTCGGAGTAAAGCGGATGATCGTAGAAGAAACGCGGGTCGGGGGTTACGCCGAAGGGTGTTTCACGGAATTCAAAATGGCTCTCGAGCGCAGTGCTCGGTTGCAGTCGCGGAAGTTCACTCATTGAAGTAGCCCCCTAAGAGCCGTTGCCACCGGTTTTGAATTCAGCGAAACATTGACGCGTTTCGTGTTCGGCGGCCGGAAAACCAGCTAAAGATTTCCATCGCGGCAAATCCAGATTGTCAAACGAAGCTGATGCGAGGAGGAGCGATTTGTAATTTTTCCAACAAAAATTGTCAAGACTAAAACGGCGCTCGAGCAAAATTTTTCTGCACACAATTTAACGGTACCTGTTTATATTTTGTTGATGTCATCGACAAGGACCGATTGTGTCTGTCAAACTTCAGTTATCCACAGATGTGGATAACTATTAACCTGCGGTGGCGATTTTTTTGATTCCCAAAAGTTTTTTTAGAGATTCCCGACGCGGTGAGGAATTGACAAAGAGTATGTGTTCGGATGCGATCAATGGCGCAGTCATTCGCGGCGAAGCGCAGGCATCGCAATGAACAGTTGAGGTGAGGTGAAATCACCTAATGGGTTTCGATCGGCTCCAGACCGCTATTTTTGATCGACTCGGACGCAGCGAGAGATGACAAAAATGCGATGACTGCACGTGCTGCGTCTGAATCGCTGCTAGTCACGGCCACACCCGCCGAGAATATGGAGAGTTTCTGCACTGCGGGCGGCAACGGCGTGATGTGATCGATGCCGGGCACGGGTAGCAGCTCACTGATTTGCTGAAAGCCGATCTCCGCTTCTCCGCGAGCGATCACGGCGCCGACGCGTTCACCGCCTTCGATGCGCCGGCACTTGGGCAAAACTCGATCCGCAATGCCCAATCGCTGCAGCAGTTCATGGGTGAGATATTCTCCGCTAACGCTCGCCGAATAGGCGATCGACTGCGCTTGCAAGAGCGTAGATGTGAGGGCGTCGACCGTGCCGATATCCGGCTTGGGGGCGCCTTTGCGCACTGCCATGCCGATGGCGGAGCGCGCGAGCCGCGTATAGCTGTCCGCCACGATCAAGCCCTCTTGGATGAAGCCGCGCAGTACGGTGTCCGCGACGATCACGACATCGACGGATTCGCGTCGGCGCAGTCGATTGGGAATGGAATTTTCACCGGTTCCGATCGAGGTCGCCGCAGTAACGAGGTTTTTTCCCGTGAGCTGCTCGAGGCGAGGAATAAGCGCAAGATAGGCGGCTGTAAACGCCCCTGAAGTCATGATGCGTATTTCTGTCGTCTTCATTTGTCGCTCTCTGGCGGATAGTTGTGTTTAACACTTTTTTATCGTTATTAACTTGGGGCAATCAAGCTTAGAAGCATCAACTCTTGAAGTTTGAACGATTTTGTTGACATTTATGTAGAGAATAGGAGATTTCGCGATGCCGGTCATTGATGCTGATACCCATGTGGACGAGTGTGAAGATACCTGGAAAAAGTTGGAGGGAACGCCGTACGCGAAGTACATTCCCGTGACGATTTCAATGCCGCCCGACGAAGCGAAGCGCGCCGGTTATAATCCGACCAATAGCCGCTGTTGGGTCGTGGAAGGTCGCCTGCAAAATCGCGCCATCCGCGATGAAATCAATCATCCGCCGCGGGCGTTTCGCGAGCTTCAGGATGTTCCGGGACGCCTGGCGCACATGGACAAAATGGGTGTCGATGTACAGGTGATCTTCCCGACATTCTTCATCCGGTACAATACCAACAACGCCGAAGCTGAATGGGCGCTGACGACCACTTACAATCGATGGATGGCCGACAAGTGCGCAAGCACCGACGGCCGGCTGCGCTGGGCGGCGGTGTTGCCGCTACTGCAGCCCGACAAGGCGGTCGAGGAGCTTCGGTGGGCCAAGGAGCACGGAGCTTGCGGTATTTACAAACGGGGATTCGACCTCGACCGGAACATCACCGATCGACATTTCTTTCCTGTGTACGAAGAAGCGAGTAAACTCGATATTCCGCTGTGTATCCATACGGGCCACCCGCTGCCGTTCCACGAATGGGACCGCGGCTTTCCAATCATGTACTCGTTTACCGCGCTGGTGAGCTCCGGTGTGGCCAAACAATTTCCTCGGCTGCGCTTCGGATTGATCGAATCGGGCGCTTCCTGGATCCCCTACACGATCTCGCAGTTGGGAGCGCTAAAACGGCAATCGCTTCGCGGCAAGGGAACTCGACTGCCCCGTCTCTATGAACTCGAGCCGGAAATTTTCCGGGAAAACCGCATTTATGTCACGATCGATCCTATCGACGACATCGAGTCGCTGCTGAAATTCGGCACCGAAGAGAGCTTCATGATCGGCACCGATTACAGCCACACGGATATTTCCGCCAACCTGAGCGGACTCGATGAAGTGCGCAGCTGGGTGGACGAGGGCAGAGTCACTAGGGCGCAGGGACAGAAGATTCTGGAAACCAATTCGCAGGCGTTCTACGGGCTCTAAAAGACGATTGAAAGTTTCGCCTTTTCGAACTATCAGTTACCAGCAGCGAACGCCGGGTCCTGCAGCGGCTAGATTATCGCCGACAAAGAGTTACGAGTGATTCCCGCGACGCCAATCAGGTGCTGCGCTTGAGATAGTCTGACAATTCATTGGCGTGCTTCTCCGTCTCAGCGAGGATACTGATAAGCATATGCCGGGTGACGAAATCTTGGTCACCGATTTCACGAATCAGAGCGGTGTACGCTTCGATTTGCTGTCGTTCGAGCATCAGATCTTCGACCACCATCTCAGTTAGCGTCGTGCCTTGTTCCGGCGCAATCCCCACATTCGCGGCTTTAGCGGCGATTTCCTTGGGGTCATAAATAGGTACGCCCCCGAGTTGTTGGATTCTTTCGGCCAGCCGATTGGCATGATCCAATTCCTGAGTCGCATGGGCCTGGAACTCCGATTTCATTGCCGGCGAAAGCATCGAGACCGCCATGTACTGGTGCTGCATGTATTGAAGATAGCTCATGATTTCCGTTGAGCGCAGAGCGTTGAGTCGCTGAATCATTTGCCGCGCATCGGCTCTGTATTCTCGTGTGATAGCTCCTTGCATGATCGCCTGTTGTACTTCTCCAGAACTACTTTTGTGAGTGGACGTGGACATAATTTCTCCTTCCTGCCTGAACGTGTACGGCTACACAATGATGCGTTTCGCTCACGAAGGCCGCAAAAATAGTACCAGTCCGATCAGCGAAAACTCTGTTGCGAAAAGCCAAATGACTCCGGGCGGTTGGTAAACTCTTCAGATTCTTTTTGGATCCTAGAACAAAACTGCAACGTTTGCGGTGTCGTGTTTTTCTGTCAGTTACGCAAAATCACCGGCAGATTTTTCCCGACCCTTTCAACAACTTTCACTTGGGCATGTCTTGGCGCTTGACTGAGCGACGCGCGTATCCGTATTTTACGCTGGCTACGAACCTAGTAGTGAAAGGGGCAACTCGAATGGCGCCGAGACGAGCTCGAAGCAGCACCAGTATGCGGACTGTCGGTTGGATGACAGTGAGTGCAACAATCTTGATCTCCGGATATGCGATTGCCGCTCTGGGCGCCGAAAGGAAGGAACCGGAGGGCAAGCTGGTTTTTTATTCGACAGCGAATACGGCGGATACGAAAGCGGTAACGGATAGTTTCAAACGGCTGTATCCCAAAGTGGACGTGCAGTTTGAACGCACGACTGATTCGCAATTGATGGAGAAGATCCTGACCGAAGCGCGTGCCGGAAAGCCGTTGTGGGATGTGGTGTCCACGACCGGATACTACGGCTACCTACTGAAGAAACGCGGATTATTGGCGGCATACGATTCTCCCGAGCGCAAGTATTTCCGCGACGGTTTCAAGGATCCTCAAGCATTTTGGACGTCGACCTATACGACCTATGCGGTATTTGGCTACAACACAAAGACGGTGCCGAAATCCGCCGTGCCGCGGGCTCACGAAGATCTCTTAAAGCCAGCTTGGAAAGGTCAGGTCGGCATGGAAGGGCGCGGGTACGAGTGGTTTACCGCCACAATCAGCGGCATGGGCCGGGAAAAGGGCTTAAGTTATATGCGCGCTCTGGCAGCGCAGAATCCCGGACTTCGCGTGGGTAGAACCCTTTTGGCCCAACTGGTTGCGGCGGGGGAGTTCAACGGCACGCTGACCGCGTATATCCATAACTTCGACGCGCTTAAAGAAAGCGGTGCGCCGGTGGATTGGGTGGCGTTGCCGCCGAGCTTCGCCAATCTGCATCCGGTGGCGCTGAACGCCAAAGCGCCCCATCCGAATCTCGGAAAACTTTTCATCGATTTCATGCTGTCGCAAAAAGGCCAGGAAGTCGTGCGCGGTCTAAAACGCATTCCGGATCGCATCGACACCCCGCCGGATCCGCCAGATCTGATCCAGGGAATTACGCCGGCATTTACGGCGCCGGAGGTTTACGACAGCTTCGACCGCTACATCAAATTGTTTCAGGAGATTTTCGGTGGCCGTTGAGCGCGC
>DATBEY010000349.1:0-5305 GCA_036558765.1 Binatia bacterium
GTGGGATCGACGTTGCGGACGCCCGCCGTCGTATTGATGGCGATGATTACGAACGCGAAAAGAAAGACAATCCAAACCCGAGAAACTAGGCCCAAACCGAAAGCGATAACCAAAAACGGGATGAACGAAATCATCGGCACTGCCAGAAGTGCGGTCATGTAAACTTCCAAAAAAGCTTCGACGCGCCGGTAACGACCCATCAATAATCCGAGCGGCACGCCGAAAAGGACGGAAATAAAAAATCCAATGGCGAGAGCTTGAAAGCTGATGGCGATCGCGTGGAAGAGCTGTCCCGAGACGAGCAGCTCGATCCAAACGGTTATCACTTTGGAAAGCGGCGGGAGCAGATGAGCGTTGCCGTTGCGTCCCGCGATTTCCCAGACTGCCGCGAGCGTAAGCAGCGAGATGATCCTGAGCGTGCCCGCCTTCATAGTGTACGGTGCTATTTACGTCCGATCTTTTTGAGCACTTTGTCCAGCGGGCCCGTATCGAAAGCCTGGTTGAAGCTTACGGCGTCTTTTTTGAGCAGGCCGGATTCCTCGAAGAACTTGATGCTCGCCTCGCCTCGTTGTCTGTCGGCGCCGCCGTTGATGTCCCAAATGCGGAGCTCCTTGTATGTTGCGGCGATGGCGTCGACGAGCTCTGGCTTGGTTTCAGGTATTAGCCTCAAGGCATTTTCCTTGACCGAAGCCGGGCGCGTTTCGGCATCGCGATGCACTTTGAGAATCGCCTCGAGGACACTCTCTACCGTCGAGGCATTCTTCTGCACGTAATCGGTGCGCGTAAAGTACATCGATCCGATGAGCTCGGGAAAAGTCTTGGCATAGGAGATCAAAACGTGAAACTGCCCCGGCTTGGCGTTTAGAATATTCAATACATCGCCGATCTCTGCCGGTGTCGCATCCAGCTGGCCGCGCATCAGGGCTTCGGCGCGCACCTCGGAGCCCGGGATGATCATCCAATTGGGCGAAATCTTGTAATGTTGCGCCATCCATTTGACCAGCGCTTCGGTAACCGTAATCGGCGCGTGATAGCCGACCCGTTTGCCATCCAACTGTTTCGGATCTTTGAACGATACGGGAGTGACGAGCTGCCACTCGTTGCGCACCTGTTCGCCGATGATGCGAACGTTCATGCCGCTTTCGACTGCTTTAACGACAGCAATGCCGGCGGCGGAGCCCATGTCCGCTTCTCCCGCGGCGACTGCCTGGACGGCCAATTCGGTTTTGGGAAAGAAGGTCGGCACCACTTCGATGCCCTGTTTTTTGAGCTGCTCCCACGCGAGCAGCGAGGGTATATCGCCCATGTCCGCCGAGGATGGATAGGCGAAGCGCACTTTCTTTTGGGCCAGCGCTTCGCCGGTCCAGATGAAACTCACGATCGTGATTAAAAGCAGTGTCAGCAACTTGGCACGTGAATTAGTCATGGTCGTCTCTCCTTCTGTTAATTGCGCGGCTATTCGACAGCGATCTCTGCCTTCCACCCAGTTAGCCTACGGTCCAGCCATTGGACCGCTTTCATCGTCACCACGGCCACGAGCAGGACCGTAAGAATCACGGCGAAGAGCGAGTCTGTGGCGAAGGCCGAGCCGTATTGCATGATCATGGCGCCGATGCCGGTGAGCGTGAGCAGCATCTCCGCTGTGACCATGCCTTTCACGGCACGACCGATGCCCAGGCGCAGACCGGCCATGATCGCCGGCAGAGCTGCGGGCAATATGATCTTGAAGAAAATTTCTCTTTCTTTGGCGCCGAAGGAGCGCGCCATTTCCACCAGAACGGTGTCGACCTGTTTCACACCGGTCATCGTATTGATGATGATGACGAATACGGCAAAAAGGAAAACCACGGCGATACGCGACTCCACGCCGAGTCCGAACCAGAGAATCAGTACCGGCACAAACGCCGTGGTTGGCGCGGACATGAGCGCATTCACATAGAGATCCAGAAAATGCTCAACGGCGCGGAAACGTCCCATCAAAAGACCGAGAATAACACCGACGAACACCGCGAGCAGAAAACCTATGGCAAGGGTCGTTAGGCTCATGCTCAAATTGGCGAGCAGTTTGCCGCTGCTCAAAAGCTTCCACCAGGCTGCGGCGATTTGCGACAGCGGCGGAATCAACGTGGAATCCATCGCGCGCCCGACGATCTCCCATAAAATCGCGAGCGAAAGTATCGAGAGGGCATTGCTGCCAAAGCGCCTATTCAATGGTGGTTCTCCATCGCGCGCTTGAGACTTTCCCAAATATAATTGGTGAGGTCGACAAATTTGGCATGGCGCCGCACTTGTTCAGAGACACGCGGCCGCGGCAGCGGCACATCGAGAATCTCCGCCACCTTTCCGGGCCTCGGAGTCATGACGACTACCCGATCAGAGAGATACACCGCTTCGTCCATGCTGTGGGTGACAAAGATCACCGTCTTGCGTTCGCGTTGCCAGAGTTCCAGAAGTTCTTCCTGTAGCAGTTGACGCGTTTGCGCGTCGACCGCACCGAAGGGTTCGTCCATAAGTAAAATCGTGGGATTGACGGCAAGCGCTCGCGCCAACCCGGCGCGTTGCTGCATGCCGCCGGAAAGCTCGTGAGGATAGTGATTCTCGAATTCGGCCAGGCCGACGCGCTTCAAATAATCGCGCGCAGTCTTTGCGCGGTCTTCTTTGGACAGTTGGCGCAGCTCCAAGCTGAACTCGACATTGGCGAGCACAGTGCGCCACGGCAGCAAGGCAAAGGATTGAAACACGACTGCGCGATCAGGACCCGGCGCGGTCACCGGCTTACCATTGATCACGATCCTGCCGCTATCATAAGGAATCAAACCGTCGATCATTTTCAGCAGCGTAGTTTTGCCACAACCGCTCGGGCCAATAATGCTGACGAACTCGTTCTCGCGGACGGAAAGACTCACATCCGACAACGCCCTAATCTCAGTCGTGCTCTCTTTGACGGTCTTGTGAAAGCTCTTCGAAACCCCCTGGATGTCGACCAGAGACTTTGACGCGTTCAAACCGTTCAAAATGTTCAATTCGTTCAAGCTGCTTGAAGATCCGGGCGATTCTCGGACGGTTTGAACCGCTCGAGCTGCTTGAACGTTCTGAACCGACGTTTCATTTCCCGGTAATTGCCTCATCGTCCTTGCCCGGCTGATACGGCCGCGTATCGCGCGCGAGATCGATTTTATTGAGCACCTCATCCGGTGCCTGCGCTTCTTTAGGGAAGTGATAGGGCGGCAGCGGTTTGGTGGCGTCGAAAATCAATTTCGTTTCCATCGGCCCTTTCTCCAGACGATTGAAGCCATATGCAGTGGGATTTAAATGGGAGCCGATGATGTTCGGGATGATCACCAGATCTCGATCGGCTTGAAAGCGCATCGCTAGCGCCCAGAGCACTTGCGTTTCGTTGAAAACATCGACGTCGTCGTCGACGACGATCACATGCTTGATATTCGGGTCGGTGACAATCGCCGCGAGGGCCGCCTGCTTGGGATCTCCTTCGGCTCTCTTTTTGACCGAAATGTAGCAATGCGAGCGCGCAGCTCCCGAGATCGGCATGTTGACGCCGGTGGTGCTCGGCACCACTTCTTGAATGCGCTTCAAAAGGCTGCCCAAGCGGGGCGCGGCGCCGATGATGTTGTGCTCGAAATGGGCGCTGTGGATGCACTGGTAAATGGGGTTTTTGCGCATGGTGATTGCGGTAACTTCGATGTAGGGTTGCTCGCCTTCCTTATAATAGTAGTGCGGCCATTCCCCGAACGGCCCTTCGTAATGGCGTTTATGCGGCGGTACGATTCCCTCGATGACGATTTCGCAGCGCGCCGGCACCATGAGACTCACGGTTTCCGCTTTCACGACTTCCAAAGGCTCGCCCAGGAACGCGCCGGCGACTTCCATTTCCGACCCGACGCCCGCTTGTTTGCTGACCGCCGCCATGTTCAATGCCGGATGATGGCCAATGGCGAGAGCGACCTCCATCGGTTCGTTGTGATCCTCATACTCTGCCCGAATATAATTGCCGTGATTGGCGGGATTGATCATCAAGCCGAGCTGCCGCTTGCCCTGTTTCTGATGACGATAGATGCCGACGTTGACCGCGCTGGTGCCGCGTTCTTTGCAGATCAGAGCGGCGGCATTGATATAGGAGCCGGCATCGCCCTCATTCAGTGTCAGGACGGGTAAGAGATCGAGATCGGCATCATCGCCTTTCAAAATCACTTCTTTGCAGGGCGCATCTTTGGCAGGAATCTCTTTCACGGGCACGGGATGATGTTCGCGGAAGGCCAAGTCTTTCACCATCTGTGGGACTGAGGGTGACCCTAATGACAGCGCCAGGCGCTCGTAGGTTGCGCCGAGATTGATGACCAGCGGAATCTTGGAACCTTTGATGTTTTTGAAGAATACCAGCGGGTATTCATTTTTGCGCTCGAATTTTTCGACAATCGCGCTGGCCTCATAGCGCGGATCGATTTCCCGATCGACAACGACGACGTCCTTGGGCCGTTTCTCGAGCAATTCGTCCAGATAGCTGCGCAGATCTTTCGCCATGTTTGCCTCCTTGCACGCTCGGGGCAGTCTTCAGGCTGCTCCGCGCTTGGTTCTAAATACACCCAGTCGAATTCATCTCGCAACTGCCAGAGCAGTGTTCCTTGACAGGCGGTATTCGTTCTTTTAACTCTGGAGCGGTCGTGATGCGAAAGCTACCGGTCACATGGGGCTTGAGCCTTGCCAATCGTGGCGCGCTCTTCGGGCTCACCGATGTCGACGAAATAATCGAAAGCGCTGTTTTTGCGGAGCAGTCGGGCATATTCGAGTCCGTTTGGGTCGGCGATAGCCTGATTCACAAGCCGCGGCTGGAAGCGATTACTCTGCTTTCAGCCCTGGCGACTCGCACGGAGAAGGTTCGCCTTGGCACGATCTGTATGGCATCGTTTCCGGTGCGTCAGCCGGTTTTACTTGCGATCCAGTGGGCTTCCCTCGATCAGATCTCCAAAGGCCGGACCATTTTAGGCGCCTGCATCGGCGGCGGTCACGAGGGAGAACTGCGTGCGTTCGGTGTGAAGCGGCAAGAGCGAGTCGGACGCATGAAAGAAGGAATCGAGCTTTTGCGCGCGATTTGGAGCGATGGCCAAGTGCATCACCGCGGCAAATACTACGAGCTCGACGGTTACGAAATCATTCCGAAGCCGGCACAAAAGCCGCTGCCGATCTGGATCGCGGTGAGCCCCGAGCGCGAACAGGTGGGCGATCAAGTTGTCGACCAGGCGATGCGGCGAGTGGGAATGCTGGCGGATGGTTACATTACCATGGGAGT
>DATBEY010000350.1:0-9393 GCA_036558765.1 Binatia bacterium
ATCATGAGCCGGCCAATGTCGAGGAGCGTCTGGCGCCAATTTTCGACGGATTGGAAGCGAAGGGAGTTTGTCTGCAAATGCCGATGGGCGCCGAAACCAATTTCAAAGGCATCGTCGATCTGGTGTCGATGAAAGCTTATCTCTATGAAGTGGACAGCGGAAAGTTTTCCGAGGCGGAGATTCCCGCGGATTTAAAGAGCGCCGCGGAATCGTGGCGCCAAAAAATGGTGGAAGACGTTTGCGAGACGGATGACGAGCTGCTGGAAAAATTTCTCGACGGCACGGAACCGAGTTCAGAGGAACTAAAAAAGGCGATTCGGCAGGCGACCCGCGAGCGA
The DNA here is from genome assembly GCA_036558765.1 of Binatia bacterium. Taxonomy (GTDB): domain Bacteria; phylum Desulfobacterota; class Binatia; order UBA9968; family UBA9968; genus DP-20. The sequence continues at coordinate 339 of DATBEY010000350.1, forward strand.
AAAATTTTTCCGGTATTTTTTGGCTCGCCTCTGCACCAGATCGGGGTCTCACAGCTTCTCGATGCGCTCGTCGATTATTTGCCCGCGCCCGTGGAATTGGGCGAAGTGGAAGGCAAGAATCCGGGTAATGGTGAATTGACTAAGCGGCCAGCCGATCCAAACGCGCCGTTCTCGGCGTATGTGTTCAAAACCGTGATTGATCCCTTTGCGGGCAAGCTTTCGATAATGCGGGTGATGTCAGGAAAAATCGCTCCCGACATGACTTGCTATGTGACGAACCGGCAGCTGCGGGAAAAAACCGGCCACTTGTTCCGGTTGGAAGGAAAGAAACAGGAAGCAGTCAAGGAGGCGGTGGCCGGTGAAATTGTCGCGGCCGCGAAGTTCAAGGACATCGCAACGGGAGACACACTATGCGACGAAAAAGCGCCGATCGCTTACGACGGCGCCGTGCGCTTCGCGCCGAATATCTCGTTCGCGCTGGAGCCCAAAAGCAAAGCCGATGAAGATAAGCTGCCGCAGGGTCTGCACCGGATGATGGAAGAAGATCAGACCATCGAAATGCATCGGGATGAAGAAACCCGAGATTTCATTCTTTCCGGTATGGGGCAGCAGCATATCGAGATTATCGTCGAAAAACTCAAACGCAAATATGGCGCAGAGGTTGTTCTCAAGGCGCCCAAGGTGCCGTACAAGGAAACCATTCGCGCGAGCGCTAGCGCGCAGGGAAGGTTGAAAAAACAGACGGGAGGCCGCGGCCAGTTCGGCGATACCTGGCTCAAGGTTGAGCCGCTCCCGGCGGGTAAGGGATTCGAATTTGTCGATCAGATTGTCGGCGGAGCGATTCCCCGCAACTATATTCCCGCCGTCGAAAAAGGTATCCGGGAAGCGATGGCTGGGGGCTATCTCGCGGGTTACCAGATGGTGGATGTGCGCGCGATTCTATACGATGGCTCCTATCATGACGTTGACTCCTCCGATATGGCGTTCAAGATCGCGGCGTCCATGGGCTTCAAGAACGCCGTGGAAAAGGCCAAGCCGGTTTTACTGGAGCCGATCATGAATATGGAAATCTCGGTGCCCGACGAATGCATGGGCGATGTGATCGGCGATCTCAACAGCCGGCGCGGCAAAGTACTGGGAATGGACACCAAAGGTCATACCCAGGTTATCAAAGCGCGCGTGCCGATGTCCGAAGTTTTAAAATATGCGCCGGATCTGCGCTCGATCACGAGCGGGCGCGGCGAGTTTCAAATGGAATTTGCCCATTATGAGGAGCTGCCGGCGCATCTGGCGGAAAAAGTCATTAAGGAGGCCAAAGCAAGCAAAGCAGCCGAGCATAACGGCGAACATAAGGCGTGAGGAAAGCTATGGAGCAGTTTGATCAATTCAACGCATCGCTTTTGTATTGTAATAAGTGCGGCCGTGCGATGCCTGTGCGTGAACGGCTGTTGTTGGTGTTGCCGGACGGCGAATTGTATGACTACACATGCCAGGGGTGTAATAGCTCGCTCGGTTCCAAGACCGAGAAGGCCGGACTCAAGCCGGTGCCGCGCCAGCCGCGCTCTAGGCTAGGGGACTTTTAACATGGCGATTATCGATTCCGATGCTCATGTCCTAGAGACCGATCGAACCTGGGACTACATGCTCGAGTCCGAGCGTGAGATGCGACCGAAGGTCGTGCCGACGCCGAAGGACGCGAGCTCGGGCGGGGAATCCTGGTTGGTGGATGGAACGTATATCGGCAAGGCCCGTAATGTCGGCCAGGACACGGCCAAAGAATCCCGTGAGATGGAAGACATCAAGGCGCGGCTCAATCATATGGACGAGCTGAACGTCGACGTACAGGTTCTCTATCCAACGATTTTTCTTCGTCCTTTCACTCGCCGGCCCGAGGTGGAACTCGCGGTGAGCCGGAGTTACAACCGCTGGCTCATAGATATCTGGAAAAAGGCCCCAGACCGATTGCGCTGGGTTGCAGTGCTGCCTTTGCTCTCGATGGATAAAGCGCTCGAAGAAGCGCGCTTTGCTAAAGAGAACGGCGCGTGCGGAATTTTCATGCGCGGTTTGGAAGGGGAGAAGCACATCAGCGACGCACATTTTTTTCCCCTCTATGAAGAAGCGGGCAAGCTCGATCTGCCCATCTGCGTTCATTCGGCGACCGGCAGCTTCGCGGTGCACGATTTTTTCTTAAACGAGTGCGGCTTCAATAAGTTCAAGCTCGCGGTCGTCGGGTCGTTCCACTCGCTGATATTCAATAAAATTCCCGAGAAGTTTCCGAAAACCAAATGGGCGTTCATTGAAGTCAGCTCGCAGTGGGTGCCCTATGCGATCCATGACTATGCGCGGCGCTTCGAGAGAAGCGGCATCGCGGTCGATAAAACGCGGGTGCTTGAGAAAAACAAAATCTGGGTGACCTGCCAGACCGACGATGATCTGCCCTACGTTCTCAAATATGCCGGTGACGACAAGCTCATCATCGGGACAGACTACGGCCACAACGATACCTCGTCGGAAATTCTCGCGTTGCGAAAGCTGAAGGAAGACGGCGCGGTGCCGACCTCGGTGGTGAACAAGATCCTCGATGACAACGCGCGCGCTCTGTACGGTCTATGACAGTGCCGGGGGAAGCTGCGCCACGAATAATATTATGAGAGTCGGCGAAGCACCGCGTCTTGCGGCCTCTTAAGAGATCCTTCGGCCGATCGCCTCAGGATGGCAAGAAGAGATTGGCCGTGATGACGAAGAAATGGTGATTTCCGAAAACAAAGCGACAATGATCATTGATTTTCAAGCTCACGTGTTTCCTGAAACTTACCTGGCCGAAATGAACCGGCTTGACGGCGCCGTCATCCTCGAAGAGCCCGACCCGCACAGTGGCATGCAGTACTTTTACGACAAGAAGCTCAAGTGCCGGATCAATACGGCGACGCTGCAGGGACAGAATATCGAAAAACGGCTAAAGCATATGGATGAACTCGGGATCGACATCCATGTGCTGACGATCCCCGCTCCGGGCGCCGATCGCTTCGAGGGCGGCGACGCGGTAAAAATTGCGCGCATCGCCAACGATGCGATCGCCGCCATCGCGCGCAAGTACCCGAAACGCTTTATTGGTTTTTTCACGCTGCCCTCGATCGACGTCAAAGCATCGCTCGAAGAGCTGGAGCGCTCGGTCAACGAACTCGGCCTGCGCGGCTTCGGCTGTTTCGCCAATTTAAACGGCCAAGCTTTGGATCGTGAAGAGCTGTTTCCGATTTATGAGCGGCTGGCGAAGTATAAGCTCCCGGTTTACGTTCATCCGACCGCGCCTCTGGCGACAGAAGCCGTAGGCATCGACATTATGCCAACGTTGATTTTCGGCTGGGCGTTCGACAGCACCGTGGCAATGACTCGTCTGGTTTACGGTCGGGTATTGGAGCGCTTCCCAGAAATAAACTGGGTGGTTGCGGATGTCGGCGGCGTCCTGGCCTTTTTCGCGCAGCGCGCGATCAACATCTATACTGGTCGTACGGATGAGATCCGACACAAATACGGGCTCAAGGAAAATCCCCTGGATTCGTTTCGGCGCTTCTACGTCGATACCGCCGATCATCCGGCGTCGACGCTCCGGTGCGTCAAGGATTTTTTTGGCGCCGACAGAATGGTTTTGGGTACTAATTATCCGTATGGACCGGAAGAAGGGCGAGTGCTGGTAAAAAATAGTCTGAAGGCGATTGACGGGTTAGCGCTCGAGCCCGGCGAAAGAGACAAAATCCTCGGTGGCAATGCGGCACTAATCCTCGAACTTGGAGCAGCATGAAATTCACTAAAGCGGCACGCCCGCTGATCATGGGCGCAAACGGCATGGTGTCGTGCGGTCATCACTTAGCGGCCTTGACCGGAGTCAACATTCTGCGCGAGGGCGGCAATGCGGTCGACGCGGCTCTTGCCGCGGCTTTTGTGATGTCGGTGGTTAAACCGGAGGCGAGCGGTCCTGGCGGCGATTTGTTTGCTCTGGTCTATATGAAAAAAAACGGCAAAGTGGAGGCGCTCAATTCCAGCGGCCCAGCGCCCGCCAAGGCGAGCATCGATTATTTCGGGGAACGTGGGCTCAAGGCGATTCCGCAAGCGGGAGCCTTAAGCATCGCCGTGCCCGGCGCGGTGGACGGCTGGTTGGAGCTGCACAAGAAATACGCGACAAAAGAATTGGCGCACTTAACCCGTGACGCGATTCGGATCGCGCACGAAGGTTTTCCGATTTCGCAGGAATTTGCCGAAAGCATCGAGGAATTCGGTTGTCAATTTCCTTGGGTCGATCGCTGCTATCGCCAACCGCTCGGGCGAGTGACGCCCGGGAAGATACTGAAGCAAAAAGGTTTGGGCGATGTGCTGGAAAGGATCGCGCAGAAAGGGCGCGAGGGTTTTTACGCCGGCGAAGTTGCCGACAAAATCTGCGCAACGGTCAAAGCCGAACGCGGCATTCTCTCTGTCGAGGATTTGCAACCGGCGGTTGGCCAATGGCTGGAGCCGCTCAGCTCAACGTATCGCGACGGGCTGGTGTTCGAACAACCGCCAGTCTCTCAGGGTTTTATGGTGCTCGAGATGCTCAACATCGCCGAGGCTTGGCCGTTTAATGACGCCTCGATGAGCCGGGCCGATATGCTGCATTATCAGGTGGCCGCGAAGAAGCTCGCGTTCGAAGACCGCATTCGTTATCTCGAAGATCCACGCTTCGGCGATCCGAAAATCAGCACGTTGATTTCCAAGGAATATGCCGCCAAACGGCGCGACCTTGTGGACGACGCTATGCATCGGCCTTCGGCCAATGTCGCGAACCAAAGCAGCGATACCACCTATCTCTGCGCTGCGGATCGCGATGGCAACGCGATTTCTCTTATACAAAGCGTTTTCGCTCCGTTTGGGTCGCGGGTCATCGCTGGCGATTCCGGGGTGGTCATGAACAACCGACTGTGCAGCTTTGGTTTGGATCCGAGCAAGGCGAATTCGCTCAAGCCGGGCAAGCGTCCAGCGCACACGTTGAATACCTACATGATTTTTCGCGGCAACGAAGTTTTTGCAGTCGGCGGCAGTCCCGGTGCCGACGAGCAGCCGCAGACCAATTTTCAAATCATCCACGACCTGGTGGATTTGCATATGGATCCGCAGAGCGCTGTCGAAGCGCCGCGCTGGAGCCACCAACCCGGGACCCCGCCGCGCGACCAGTTGCCCGAGGCTCTGCGCGTCGAAGAGGGATTCGATCCGGCGACCCTGGACGGCTTGCGCAAGAAGGGTCACAAGATCTCGGTGGTCGAGCGCTGGTCCTTCGGCAGCGCGAAAGTGATCGTGCGCGATGAGGAGAACGGCTGCTGGCTCGGCGGCGCCGATCCGCGCCGACTTGCTTACGCTTTGGGCTGGTAGATCATTTCCGAGTCTTTCTTCAGGAATAATACAGAAACTCAAGAAGCCCAACCGATGTATCACGATCGGGTTCGTGTTACTGCAGCCTTCCTGACTTTTGCTTGTCAGCGCAAATTTGCATCTGTTGGAATCGGAATAATTCCGTTCATCTAGGGATTTTACGGTGCCAAGCGGAGATTACAGGTCTTTATAGAAGAGGATAAAACAGTCGTGAAATTCAGCCTGTTTACCGAAATTCAGTGTCCGCCCGGCTCTGCACCCGCGGCGAGACTCGAAGAGTTCATGGAACAAGCAGAGCTCGCCGACCGGTTGGGATTTCATACGTATTGGATCGCCGAGATTCATTGCCAGCCGAAATTTTCGCTTCTTTCGGCGCCTTACGTTGTGCTCGGCGCCGCGGCGCAGAGAACCAAACGCCTTCGACTCGGTGTCGCGGTCAACACTTTGCCCGTGCATCATCCAGTGCAGCTGGCGGAAGAGGCGGCGACGCTCGATCTGGTGAGCCACGGACGGATGGATTTTGCCGCAGGCGGTGGCCATCCGCACAGCCGCGCATATGAATGCTTTGGCGCGGATCACAAATCCACTCATGATGTCATGGCCGAATCCCTGGAAATCATTCGCAAGGCGTGGTCGGAGCCGACACTTACGTTCGAGGGCAAATTTTTCCAAATTCCAGAAGTCATCGTTAATCCTAAACCGGTGCAAGAGCCTTTGCCGCCATTTTATATGGCAACGAGCTCGCTCGACGGAGTCGAAGTCGGTGCCCGGTTGGGCATTAATATGTTCCTGCCGATTCATACCCGCACCCCGGAGCAGATCAACGAGTATGCTCAGAAGTATTGGCATGGGTTGAAACAGCACGGTCATGATCCCAGGAGCAGAGAACTCGGTCTTTTGATGCCAATGCATGTGGCCCAGAGCACGGCAGAGGCGAAAGCCCGTGCGGAATCCGGGATTATGAGCTACTTCAAAACCATCAGCGATATGCGTCTCGATTACACCGATTGGCTGACGCGGCGCGGTGTGGAATTGCCCACCCGGCTGCGCACGGCTGCGGGAGCGCAGGTCGCGTTTGACACTGTCTGCGAGAAGCATGCAGTGATCGGCGATGCTGATCTCGTCGCCAATAAGATTAAAGAATTAGCCAGCCAGACCGGCGCGAAGCATTTTTTAGCGTGGTTCAATATCGGCACGGTGCCGCACGCGCTTGTAAAGGAGTCGATGGAGCGATTTACTAAGGACGTAATCCCGAAGCTTTGAAAGGGTCGGTAGGGGGCGCAGCATGCTGCGCCCGCGGGCTGGGCATCGGGAAAAACGTAGGGGCGACCGGCGGTCGCCCGAGATTATCGGAGGCAATTCAGGATGGAAGAATTAACCGAACAAAAATGCGAAGCTTGCCGCGTTGGCGCACCGTCCGTGACATCGGAGGAGATCAAACAACTTCAGCCCCAAGTCGCGGCATGGACAATCGTCACCGAAGACGGCATCCCAAAGTTGGACCGCCAGTTCAAGTTCAAAAATTTCAAAGAGGCGATTTCGTTCACCGACGAGGTCGGCGCGGCAGCGGAAGAAGAAGGCCATCATCCGCGCATCACGACGGAATGGGGCAAAGTCGGCGTCACTTGGTGGACGCACAAAATCAAAAACCTGCACAAGAACGACTTCATCATGGCGGCGAAGACCGACGCGATTTATCTAAGGTACCAGTAATTGCGCGATCGGCCGTTTGAATGCGCGTGATCGAGCCGCGACCGTTCCCGAGCCGGTAAACGCGAAAGACCAAACTTCAGCGCGCCACTTGGTCGAGCGTCACGTCAACGTTTTTGGCGCCCACTTCAGCCGGGTTTTTCTTGTAGTCTCCGCTAATGTCGCCAGGGGTGTGGGTGACGGGATTGCTGTCTTTATCGAGACGAGCGGTGATGTTGATCTTGCCGGTGAATGGCATGCCCATCATGGCGTTGTCCTGGCTGAGCATGTAATCAACCGGAAAAGTCGGCCGGTCGATTTTTTTTACGGCCAAGGGCGGACCGCCGCCGCCGGCGGGGCGCGCGATGATAAACAACGCCGCGTTCGGGTCGATGGTTGCTTTGAGCTTGGGATCGATGGTGATTTTGCCGCTAATTTGTCCTGAAGACGACGATGCGGTGGTAGCGCTTTTTTCCGTTACCGCAGGACCACTAGGCGTACCGCCGCTCGCCGGAATTTCGGCGAGCACCTTAACGACCTCGTTTCGCTCCTCACCGGGCGGGACAAGATTTAGCAGTCGCTGGAAAATTTCCCGCGCGCCGGCGTAGTCTTTTTTGTCCTGGTAGAGGACCATACCTTTGCCCCAGAGCGCCATCGGAAAATTCGGCGCCTGAGACAAAGCCTTGTCGAACGCCATCAGCGCGCCGTCGCCATGCCCCGCCTGTACCAGAATAAATCCCATGTAGCTGTGCGCTTCCGGATTATTGGGTTCAGTGGCAAGAACTTTTTTGAAAGCCTCAATGGCTTTGGGAAAATCCTGTTTCTCGAATGCCTGTTTGCCCTCATCGAGAGCCGCATGAAGCTCTGCTGAGCCCGATGCTGTTCCGGTGAGGAAATCCCCGGTAATCGTATCATTTTCCGAACCGCGCGGACGTGCAGCCTTCGTCAGCATGACGCCCAGCGCCAAACCAAACAGCAAAAGGAATGTTCCGCCAGCTATGATCTTCCAGAGCTGAAATTGCACCGCCGAAGCTTGCTGAGGCCGAGTGCGAGCCGGTGCAGGCCGAGGAGGGCTTTTGGCGATCGCATCCGGTGGGAGCGAACTGATCTCTTGAAGCACGGTGGCGGCTTTCGCTTCAATCTCTTGCTTCAGGGCCACATAGTCTGACTGCGAAAGCTTGCCGGCTTGAAAATCAAAGTCGAGATCGTTGAGCTCGTGCTGCAAGCGACCCCGTTCTCGCAACAATCTGGCTTTCTGGCTGTCATCGTCGAGATCCGGCTGAGAAAATTCGTCCCCGAGCGGCTCTCCAGAGACTTGCTGCGCAATAGCAGGTGTCATGGATCGATCAGAAATGACTTGCTTCTTCCTGACCCAGCGCTGGATCATCCAAAGCGCGGCAATGACCCCGAGGCCAAGAACGACATAGGGCAAAATCCAAAGCAGCGCGCTGAAGCCGGTGGTTCGCGGTTTCAGGAGCACCCATTCGCCGTATTTCGAAACAAAAAAATCCTTGATCTGATCCGGCGATTTACCGGCCTGAAGCTGCTCGCGGACGATAGCGCGCATCTGTTGCGCCATCTCCGAAGGTGAGTCGGCGACGGAAAGATTCTGGCAGACGACGCAACGAAGTTCGGTAGCAATGGCGCGCGTCTGATCTTCGAGATCCGGAGCCGGCGCGGCTTCCGGACGATCGACCATGCTGCTTAACAGAAGAAAAAGGGCAAGGACTATGCGCGCTCTCGCCAATTTCATTTTACTGCGGAATAATCGCCCTTGCCTTCCTGAGCACTGACGATACCCTTTCCTGCCTCTTCCAGTTTGCTAACGACCAGAGCGGCGCGAATGGCGCCGACGTGTTTATAAGTGATGCGGCCCTGCGGGTCGATAAAAAAGCTTTCCGGAATACCCCAGGTGCCATAGTCCACGGCAATCTTGGCTGCCTCGTCCTTGCCATTCGGATAGGTAATA
>DATBEY010000351.1:0-7505 GCA_036558765.1 Binatia bacterium
TCGCGCCTTGATGGGACGAAACGCAAAGAATCAATGGGAACAGAGCTGGGCGAAATTGAACGGCACTGAGGCAACCCAACAGGCGGCTTTGACCTCGCCGTATCTGGAAAAATCACTGGATCTTTATCGGGCCGGCTTCGCTGAGGATCGAAACCATTTCTATTCGGGTCTGAATGCATTAGCGATGGCGACTATGCTGGTCGAGTTGGCACAGTGTCAGATGAACATTTGGCAGGACAACTTTGACTCGGAAGAAGACGCCAATCAAAAATTAGTGAAACTCAAGGAATTGCGCAGCGATTTTACCGCCGCGGTCAAGTTGGCGATCGAATCGAAACAGACGGCACTGGAACGCACAGGCAAAAGCGATGTCTGGACCGAGATTAGTACCGCGGATCTGACTTGTTTGATTTCCGCTCGTCCCAATCGTGTCGCTCAAGCGTACAAAAAGGCGCTCGCCAACGCTTCACAGCAGGCGCGCGACGCGGTACGACGACAACTTTTACTCTACCAACGTTTGGGAATCCTCAACGAGAATATCAAAGCCGGTCTGGAGGGAATAGGTCCCGTAGCGGCGCAAGCTCAGCAAGAACCACCACGGGTTATCCTATTTACTGGCCATCGGATCGACACCCCTGATCGCGCTAGCCCCCGCTTTCCTGCAGCCAAAGAGAGCGTAGCGCGAGAAATGATTCGTGATGCTGTCGTAAAGGAAATCGCGAAAGGCAGCGAAGGGTTCATTGGTATCGCTGGAGCGGCGTCCGGCGGCGATATTATATTTCACGAGATCTGCGAAGAACTCAAAATCCCAAGCCAGATGTATTTGGTATTGCCGAAGAATGAATATATCAAGGCCTCGGTTGCCGACGGAGGTCCCGAGTGGGTGGACCGATTCAATCGGTTGTTTGACAAACACGAGGCCAAGATTTTGTCGGAATCGGAGCGGCTGCCGCGTTGGCTTCGAGCGAAGCCGGTTTATGATATTTGGCAGCGCTCGAATTTATGGATGCTGCACAACGCGCTATTTTTATCTCGCGATCATTTGACTCTGATCGCGCTCTGGAACGGTGCCACAGGGGACGGCCCGGGCGGAACCGAAGATATGGTAAACCGAGCGAAAATGCGCGGCGCAACCTTCGTTCATCTCGATGCTCGCAAACTACTCGAGTAGCCGGGGGCTTTTTTGCGCGCCTTCGGCCGCGCGACGTATTTTATTTTCGAACAGCGGGACCAGGCAAAAAGTATTTTACGCAAATATGCGAAGATCGACGACCCTGGCATGCTTGAGGGCAGTTTGAAATATGCCCAGGACTTCACTGAAAAAATTCCCTTGGTCAAACGCGAAGGCGTTCAGGTGGTGCTCGATCAAGAGACGGCAAAAAAACGCGCCGCCGAAAGAGTTTACGCCCGAACGCTTCTATGACAACAGTTTGGTGCAGGAGCTAATCCATGAGGGCTTCTACAAATCCCTCTGGAGCAGATAGAGTGCAACGCATGATGATCAACTACGCGCCGATCGATGCCGACGGCCACGTAATGGAAACCGATGAGGAGCTCCGCCGTTATCTCCCGCCGCCATTCGAAGGCCGCCGCGCGCTGACGGCGCTGTTTCCATCGCTTGACGGTTGGCCACGCAGCACGCGCAAGGCGCCGGACCAGACGCCATGTTTGCAGAAGTGGCGCCTGTTTTTGGACCAGTCCGGCGTCGCTGGAGCGGTGCTGTATCCAACGATGGGTCTCGCGATGGCGCACATCAAAGACGCTAGCTGGGCAGCAGTGATGGCACGTTGCTACAACAATTATCTTTACGGCGAATATCTCGAAAAGGAGCCGCACCGGCTGTGGGGCGTAGCCTTGCTGCCGATTCAGGACGTCGGCGCAGCCGCAGAAGAGTTGGAGCGCTGTGTCAAGGAATTGAAAATGGTCGGCGGAGTGATTCCGGCGGCGGGTCTGCCGCGCGGTCTTGGCCATTCGATGTACGACCCGCTCTATGAAGCTGCCGTGCGGCTCAATGTGCCGTTGGCCGTGCACGGCGGTTCGAGCGCCGGTCTCGGCCTCGACCTATACGATTCGTTTGTAAAAATTCTGGTGATGGAACACGCGGTCGCGCAGCAAATCCATTTCACGAGTTATTTGCTCGACGGCGCGCCGGTTCGATTTCCGGGCCTCAGAATCGCTTTTCTCGAAGCCGGAGTCGGCTGGGTTCCGTATTTGATGGAACGGCTGGACGAAAAGTTTGAAAAATTACCGCAGCAAGCTCCATTGTTGAGCCATGCGCCGAGCCATTACGTCAGGAGCTGCCCGATTTACTTTTCCTGCGAGCTCGAAGAAAAGATCCTGCCCTATGTGATCAGCCTCGGATTGCAGAAGAGAATCATGTATCCCTCCGATTACCCCCACGAGCGTCCGAATCTCGAAGAGTTCCTTACTGACATTCCTCGGTTTCGAGCAAGAAACGATCTATCGGATGAGACCAAAAAGCTTATTCTGCGCGACAACTGCAGCGAATTTTACTCGCTCAAATTAAGCCGTTAGCAAAGTTTGACGATGCGACCCTCGCCGTGGGGCATCTCTCCAATCAACGCTGGAGTGCCTCACTCGAAAAGGGTAAGGTGAGGCTCTCAACTCCGAAGCGTTCGATGAATTCCAGCTCGTATTCAGAACAAGGTAAGTCGGGCGCTGCGGTTCGCTGCGAGGGAATTTCGCGCGCGTTTGCCGGCACCGGCTTGGTGCTCGATCGGCTTACCTTTCAAATCGAGCCCGGCGAGTTCGTGGCTTTGCTGGGGCCGTCCGGATCAGGCAAATCATCGTTATTGCGGCTCGCGGCCGGACTCGATCGGGCGGATGGCGGCCGAATGGTGATCGAAGCCGGGCAGGGCACCGTTTCTCGGGGTTTTGTTTTTCAAGAAGCGACCTTGATTCCGTGGCGCAACGCGCTGCGAAATATTACCCTGCCGCTCGAGCTCCAAGGATGGGAGATGGAGCGCGCCAAGGCGCGTGCGGAGGAGGAACTGCGGCGCGTTCGTCTGATGGAATTCGCCGCGCGTTATCCGCACGAACTCTCCGGCGGTATGAAGATGCGCACCTCGGTGGCGCGCGCGTTGATCACGCGACCGAACCTTCTGCTCCTGGACGAGCCCTTCGCCGCCCTGGACGAGCCCACGCGCCATGCTCTGCAAGAACAGTTGCGCGAGATCTGGGCGGCGCTCGGGATGACGATTTTGTTCGTCACGCACTCGATTTCCGAAGCCGTATTTCTCGCCAACCGGATCATCGTGCTGTCGCCGCGGCCCGCTCGCATACTGCTGGACAGTTCGATTCAGCTCAGCGAAACGCGCACCGCCCCGCTCCGTACCTCTGTTGCGTACGTGGAAGAAGTCCGACGCATCGCCACGGCGGTTCCGCTGCCAGAAGAGACATGAACCTCAAAACCAGGATCTCGGCTCTTTTACCACCGCTGCTGCCACTGATTGTTAGCATGGGCCTGGCGGAAACTGCTGTAAGGTTGGGTTGGGTGCCCGCCTATTTGATTCCGGCGCCGAGCGAAGTCATCCGTTCTTTAATCGATGATCGGGTCGAGCTTGCGGTCGCGGCCTGGACAACTCTCAGTTCCGCCTTGGTGGGCCTTTTGCTCAGCTTCACTACGGGAACTTTGTTCGCGATCGCCTTGTCTTCGTGGGATCTGGCGCGTCGCGCGTTTTATCCTTACGCGGTCTTCTTTCAAACCGTGCCGATCATCGCGATCGCGCCTCTGCTGGTGATCTGGTTCGGCTTCGGCCAGCCAACCGTGATCGCGTCGGCAGCGATCGTCTCGGTTTTTCCGATCATCGCGAGTACGCTGCTCGGTCTCAAGTCAACGGAGCCCGCGCTGATTGATCTTTTCACTCTCTATTCGGCCAGCGCTCGGCAGATGCTGCTTATGTTAAAAATTCCTTTTGCTTTGCCGCAAATTTTTTCCGGTTTGCGCATCGCTTCCGGGCTCGCGGTCGTCGGCGCCATCGTCGGTGAATTCATCGGCGGCGGCGGACTGGGCAGCGTCGTTGATTCGGCGCGCACGCAGCAGAGAATCGATCGTGTTTTCGCGGCAGTGTTGATTTCGGCGCTTCTGGGAGCCGTGCTTGTCGGCGCGGTCAATTTCATTTCAGCGCTGACGTTGGGTTCATGGCATACATCGGAAAGGAAGACTTCATGAAGGTTATTTTGGGTTGCGTGCTCATACTGTTCTCTGCCGCGGCTTGGGGCGCACAGGCAAGCAAAATGCAATTTGCGCTCAACTGGAAAGCCGAGCCGGAATTCGGCGGGTTTTACGCAGCGAAATTGTCGGGGTATTTTCAAAAGAGAAATCTAGACGTCGAGATCACCGAAGGCGGCGCGGGGACGCCGGTCGTACAGATGGTCGCCAACAGCAAAGTTCGTTTCGGCATCGCCGCGGCCGATGAAGTCGTGATCTCGCAGGCGCGCGGCACCGATGTGGTCGCCTTGTTTGCGGTCTATCAGATCAATCCGCAGGGAATCATGGTTCATCCGGAACGGGGATTTAAATCCATCGCCGACGTGTTTAAGTCGCCGGGCACCCTCGCGATACAAAGCGGCTCGCCGCACGCGTTGTTTTTACAAAGCCAGTTTCCAGGCTACAGAGTGACCTTCGTGCCGTACGCTGGCGGGATCGCGACTTTCCTGACCGATCCCAACTTTTCGCAGCAGTGTTTCGTCACTTCGGAACCGCTGATCGCTCGCAGGAAAGGCAAACCGGCGCAAAGCTTTCTGATCGCCGATGCCGGCTTTAAACCCTATGGGACCGTGGTCATTGCGCGCCGACAGTACGTCGAAAAAAATCAAAACCAGACGCGCGATCTCATCGACGCCGTGCGCGAAGGCTGGATCGAGTACCTGCGAGCGCCCGAACCAGCCAACAACGCGATGGCGAAGCTCAATCCAGCCATGGACGCAGTCTCGATGAAAGACGCGGCGGAAGTGCAAAAACCTTTTATCCTCGGCGCGGGGAGGCCGGCTAAGGAATTGGGCAAAATGACCATGGAGCGGTGGAGCACGCTGATAGACCAGCTTTACGATCTCAAGTTAATCAAAACCAAGCCGGCGGCGGAAAAGCTTTTTCAAAGGTTTTAACGACTCTTTAAAGCGCTGTTAGCCGACAGCGTGACGCAAAGGAGGAATCATGTCGATTGCGGGTCTTCGTTTCGGACACGTCGCGTTCAGCGTTGCCGACGCAGAGCGGAGCGTGCGTTGGTACGCCGATGCGTTAGGCGCGAAAAAGATTTATCACGCAGAGCGGCAAGGCGAGCGCCCGGAGCTGATATTTCTGGAATTTGCCAACGGGCAATGCATTGAACTATTCCCCGGAGGAAAAAACCAGCTCGCCTCGCCGGCCGACCCGATCGGGTATATTCATTTTTGTCTGGTGCTGGACAATTTGGAGCAAGCGCTCGAGCACCTGGCAAAGATGAACGTCAGGCCGGAACGGAAATTCATCGGTCGGGCGAAACAGCGCATCGCGTTTATCTCCGATCCCGACGGCAACAGCATCGAGTTGATGGAAATACCACCGGAGTCGGAGATCTATCGGCCGTGAGGCTCTCGCGTGTCAGTACAGGCTTGCGGCGACCAGGCAAAAGTTAATAAGGCTCGAAGTTACGAAGGGCTGGAATGACTTCGGCGCCGAAGAGTCGGATCGAACGCATGAGATTTTCTTCGTCCATGGGACTAATGTTGAACTCGCCGAGCACCGTATTGAAAACACCTTCGGTGGCGGCGGCCTTGATTTGCTCGATGACAGTTTGCGGTGAGCCGACGAACGCCAGCTTGCGCTCGCGAAGGTAATCGAGATCAATGACATGTCTGGCGATTTCCGCCGCATCGGGATCACCGCGCTTGGCGTGATTTTCCGCGAGTCTGAGATAGCCTACACCGCCCTCCGCCCGGGTGCCGAAAACTTTGGTGAAACAGTATTCAAACCAGGGTTTCGCTTTGGCAATCGCTTTTGCATCAGTCTCATCGACATACACCAATACCCAATAGCCGATGTTCGGTTTGGAAGCATGACGCGCCTCGCTCCATAGGCGCAGGTATTCACGATAGCGCGGCACCACTCGCTCGCGCGGCAGGAAAAAAAGATATCCCGTGTGGACGCCTTCGCGCGCGAGCAGCGCCAAGGTATCGGCGTCGCGCGAATGGATCCAGATCGGCGGATGCGGTTTTTGCAGTGGCTTTACGCCGAGAGTAACGTTTTCGTACCGACGCAGTTCACCTGTAAAGTTAAAGGCGCCCTCGCTCGAAAGGGCTTCCTTGATCAAGAGCAGGGCTTCGTGAGTAATGGCGCGGCGATTTTGAAAATCGGCGCGATACGGAGCGAAGAAGTCCGGCACAATGCCTGAAACCAAGCCGAGTTCCAACCGGCCGTTGGCGATATTGTCCAAAACCGCGGCGTCCTCGGCGATGCGAATCGGATCATAAAGCGGCGCAACAAAACCCATCGTGCCGATGCGCAGCCGAGTCGTGTGCGCCGCCGCGGCAGCGCAATAAATGGACGGCGAAGGCATCCAGCTCTCGTTGGGATTGAAATGGTGCTCGACGCAAAAGCCGAAATCAAAACCGCAATCGTCCGCAAGTGCGAGCTCGCGCCACAGCTGCTGGTAACGAGCGGCTGCGTTCATGCCTGGTTTATTCCAGACGTGAGAAAAGTGAGCGAACTTCACAGGCTTTTTTAATCTGACGCGGCTTCGTCAATAGCCGTACTTCTTTTCGAGTTCTTTCAGATCGGCATTGCCCAGATTAGCGTACCATTTGCGTGTATCTTCAATCCCGGGCGTTTGCTTGAAGTAGGCGGCTTCGGTACCGCTCTTGCGCAATTCCTCCAAACACTGGCGCATGCCGTGCAGCGCGGCGACTTGCAAAACCGTCGGAATGCAGCCCACGCGGCCGCCCAACTCGCCCCATCGCGAAAGCGGCATGATTTGCCGCGGCGGCACACCGACCATCGGCTTGCCGATTTTTGCAAACGCTTTGATTTCGTCTTCTGTGCGGGCGCTCAACCAGACTGCATCGGCGCCTGCTTCACAGCACGCCGAAACCCGGTCGATGCGTTCTTGCAGCGAGTCTTTGGCTTCGGAACGGGCGATGATCACTAGATTTTGATCACGGCGAGTATCGAGTGCCGCTTTGACCTTGTTGACAAATTCCTCGCGCGAAACCAACCCGACGTCAAAGCCTTCATGCCCGGCGCGCTTTGGCGTCATTTGATCTTCGATATGCAGCGCGGCGACGCCGGCCTTCTCGAATTCGCGCACGGCGCGGGTCACATTGACGGCATTGCCGTAGCCAGTCTCACAATCGCTGACGATAGGAATATTGACGGCGTCGACAACCTCGCGCGCTTTGTTCACCATCTCCGTCAGCGTGAGTAAGCCGGCGTCAGCAAAACCAAGGGAGCGATGCTGGCCACTACCGGAAATATGCACAAGCGGAAAGCCGAGCCATTCGACGAGACG
>DATBEY010000352.1:0-5523 GCA_036558765.1 Binatia bacterium
ATCAAATCCCCGGGACGCAGTGTTAAACAGCTTGTCAAAAAACGGATGTGCTCGCGCAGACCGCAGATCATGTCGCTGGTGTGTGCCGTCATCGCCTCTTTGCCGTTTTGCAAAACTTTAATCGCAAGGTTTTGCGGCTCGTCGATCTCGTCCCGTGTTACGATCCATGGTCCGAGCGCGCTGAAGGTGTCGAACCCCTTGCGAATATTACGCGTGTTGTGCATGCCCTTGCCCCACGGATCGCGCTGGCTGATGTCCCAGCACATCATGTACCCGAACACGTAATCGAGCGCCTGCGCTTCCGTGACCTTGCGCGCCCGCTTGCCGATCACCGCGCAAAGCTCGCATTCGAAATCCACCAGCTTCGATATTTTCGGCAAAACAATCGTGTCGCCCGGACCGATAATCGAGGAAGTCGTCTTGAGAAAAAATTCCGCCATCAGATCATCTTTGTTCTTGATTTCTTTATTGGCGCTGCCCATGCGGTCGACCATCTCCGCGCGGTGCGCGTAATAATTGGCCGCGGCGGCCCAGAGCGATCCCGGATTTTGTATCGGTGCCAGCAGCTTGACCGAGCGCAAATCGATTCCGCCGGATGAGCTCTGAGCCGCATCTCGAGCAATTTGCATTGCTGCCGGATTGTTCGCCAGCGCATCGATAATTTCGACCATCGTGTAACCCTGACGCGCTAATCCGGCTTTGATCAGATTGTCGCCAAAATTAATGACCTTATCGCCGACCACCACCCCGGCCTGACGATTGTTGTAGTGACAAATTTTCATTTGACTGCCTCCGCGAACTCGCAACCTTGGATTTTCTCGTCATACCCGATGGCATCGGCAAAGTCCAATGAGACCGGCAGGTTTGTGCGCTCCGAAAACGTACGCACATTAGAATACGTATTTCACAGCGAAAGTTCCAAAACACCGCGCGGTAAAGTTTACGAGACACAATCAGCCCACGAACGACCGCTGCAAACGGCAGAGTTTGAGTTCTCCGCCGGCTCGTCGTATGTAGGATAAAAAATACCAGCGAGAATTCCTCTATGCTCAAACTGAAAGTCGGCGTCACCAAAAATCCACGTTTCGAGCCGCTCGTTGAAAAAACCGTTAGGTCGCCACGGCTCGACCTCGATATCACCGTCACGACGCCGCCGGAACTTTTTTTCCGCAATCTGAAAAACGATGAGTTTGACGTTTTCGAAATGTCTCTGTCCGAGTATCTCATCACGCGCGAGCGCGCCCGCGGCGATCGCTGGCAGTGGACGGCGCTGCCTATCTTTCCAGCCAAAGCATTCGTTTGGTTGGGTCTGTTCGTCAGCACGCAGTCCGGTATCGGGAGCTTGGCCGACTTTAAAGGCAAGCGTGTTGGTGTGCCTGACTATGTCATGACCGCAGCGCTCTGGATGAGAATTTTTCTCCGTGAGCTGTTCTCGATAGCGCCGCGTGAGATCTCCTGGTTCATCGGCCGCGTCCCGGAATTGAGCCACGGCGGCATGCTGAATATTGACGCCACGCCGCCGCCCGGCATCTCGATGACCTGGCTCACAACCGCGCAGACTTTCGACGTCATGCTCGATCGCGGCGAGATCGACACCGCCTACGGTTTCGAGCCGCGCCACGATCCAAAACTTTATAAGCTGAATATGGATCGCTACGGCGGCACACCACTCGAGGGCAACCTGCGCTTGAAAAAACTCTTTCCCGACGGTGGCCGTTCGGTCGTGGAAGCCTTTTTTCAAAAAACCGGTATTGTTCCAGCTAACCATGTGATCGTCGCCCAACGCCGCTTGCTCGAAGAGCACCCCTGGCTCGCGTCCGAGCTGTACAAAGTTTTTACTGAGAGCAAGCAGGCCGCCTACGATAACGGAAAGTTCGCCACCCCGGCCTACCTTTATTTTCCATCGCATAATCGCGCGAGCCAGGCAGCCATTTTCGGCGATGATCCGTTTCCATTCGGGATCAGTAAGAATCGCCCAATGTTGGAAATGCTGTTTCGCAACTCCAACGAGGAAGCATTGACCCAAAAACGCGCCAAGATCGACGAAGTCTTTTTTCCGGCGCTGTTGAACACCTGATTGTCGGGAGCCTGCCATGGCTAGATTTCCAACCGTCGATGCCGACGGCCATGTTGAAGAAAACCATATCGACTGGAAAGAGCGCTTGCCCGCGCGCTACAAAACCCAGGCGCCTGAACGACGTCCGAGCGGCAATGGCCAGCTCAGGACGATTATCGAAGGCAAAGCCTGGCCTCGACCGAGCGGTTTGGGGATCGGCGTCGGAGGTCCCTATAACCGTCCGCATCCGCGCCGTCCGGGAATGACGGATCCCAAAGCGCGCATAATCGATATGGACAGCGAGGGAATCGATGTCGCGGTTCTTTTTGGCGCGGGATTGGCCGGGACGCTTCCTGCTTTGGAGGATGCGGGGCTCGCTGCTGCCCTGGCGACGGCGCGCAATACCTGGCTTGCCGAATATTGCGCGGCAAATCCCAAGCGCATCAAAGGCACGGCGGCCTTGGCGCAACAGGATATCGAAGCCAGCGTGGACGAGCTGCGCCGAACGGTGATGGATTTGGGTTTTGTCGGCGCATCGCTCTTTCCCAATGTGAAAGGCCGTCATCTCGGCGATCCATACTATTTTCCGCTTTACGCCGAAGCGGAAAAACTCAACATACCGATCTGCGTGCACATGTTCCTCGGCCGCTACGGCTCCGATGCGGTGGGCACGGAGCGTGTCGACAAGTTTTTTTATTCTCATTTGTTCGGCCATCCGTTCGAACAGATGATCGCTTTATCCGTGATCATCGGCGAAGGCGTGCTCGAGCGCTTTCCCAAGTTGCGCTTTGTCTTTCTGGAATCGGGCTGCGGCTGGGTTCCATACTGGTTGGAAAGAATGGATGAGCATTACGAAGTGCTCGGCGTGCAACTCCCCGCGCTCAAGACTGAGCCGAGCAAACTCATGCAGCGCGGCCAAATCTATTTCTCCTGCGAGCCTGACGAGAAAGAGCTCGCCCACGTCGTCGACGTCATCGGCGCTGATTGGATCGTCTTCGCTTCTGATTACAGTCATTTCGATAGCCGCTTTCCCGGCGCCTCGGAGCCGATCATCAATCACGCGCAGCTCGGTGAAACCATCAAACGAAAAATTTTAAACGCCAATGCGCGCCGCCTTTATCCCTTGGACTGAGAACCGGCCAATGCTGAAAATTTTTTTGATACTGGTCCTATCCTTCGGATCGGCTGGATCAGTCCGTTCAATTTCCTGGGCCGAGAACATAAAAATCGGCTTGCCGTCCGTTACGATTACGGCAATGCCGTTTTTTGTCGCGCGGGATCACGGGTTCTTTCAACAAGAGGGGTTTAACGCGGAGATGGTGGTGATGCCGGCGTCGCTCAACATCAAGGTCCTGCTCGCCGGCGACATCCAGTATGCCGCAACCATCGGCTCCGCCGTCGCGGCGGCGATCCGCGGCATCAACGTGCGAGTCGTCATGTTGTTCGTCGATCGACCGCTGCAGGACCTCGTCGGCGCGCCCGGAATCAACTCGATCGCGGAGCTGCAAGGCAAAGTGGTGGCGATCTCTTCCCGCGGCGGCCTCCAGGACATCATCATGCGCCGCATGCTGACGCAGTCGAAACTCGATCTCAATCAAATCACGATCATCACGATCCCTGGGCAGACCGCGATGATCTCGGCGTTGAAGACCAAGCGGGTGGCTGCAGCCATGCTCAACCCGCCCTTTAACTTCCTGGCTTATCGCGAAGGCTTGCACAACTTGGGGTTCTCGGGAAATTACGTGCGACTGCCGAGTACCGGAGTCGCAACGCTTGGCGAAACCCTCGAACGCGCACCGGATCAAGTGCGACGGCTAACCCGCGCACTGATGCGCGCCAGAGTCTTTGCTAGAGAGAACAAGGCGAAAGTCATTCCGACGATCAAGCGAGCGATGCGCTTGGAAGACGACGACTTGATTTCAAAGATTTTTGACCAGCACAAACAAGTCGAGACCGCGGACGGCAAAGTCGATGCGCAACTGATCGCCGACACCATCCGCGACGCCAGGGAAACCGAGGGCATCACGAAAGAGATTGCGCCCAATCAGGTGTTCGACTTTTCCTATTTGCCAGCGCGGTGAGGCGGATTCTTAATTCCGCTCCGCATACGGGTTTCTACGGCTTGAACGATTTGACCAGTTTCAACGGCTTGAACATGCCCTCGGATCCTATTTGAATTCCGGCATCACTTTCTCGGCAAAAAGGCGGATGTTCTTTAACGCCAGCTCCTGCGGCATACCGCCGAAATGAAACGTGCCGGAGATCGTCGTCAGTCCGACCTCGTCGCTCCACTTGCGAATTGTGTCGGCGACCCGTTTGGGATCGCCGGCGAGCACAAAACCTTGCTCCAACTGAGTCCGCGCGTCACGCTGCGTCAACAATCCCTGCTCCTGGCGGTCGAGATCGGCCGCCTTGTGCACATCGAAGTAGTTGATCAGATAAGGCTCGGCTTCACGGATCGCATCTTCCAAGCTGCTCGACACGTAAATGTGAAATTTGCCTAGGATCTCCTGCTTGCCGGCATCATGGCCGGCGGCCGCCAAGGCGCTCCGATACGCCTTGATAAAATTAGGCAGCATCTGCGGCTCGCGGTAGAGATAGGGCAAAGTCATCAAATGAAATCCGTTCTCTCCGGCCCAACGAAAGCTATCTTCACTGCGCGCGCAGCCAACCCAGAATCTGGGATGAGGCCGCTGCACCGGTTTAGGAAATACCGGAACATTCTGGTAGCGGTAAAATTCCCCGGAAAAACTGACCGGTTTATCTGACCAAGCTTGCAGCATCACCTGCACACCTTCATACATCCGGCTCGTCGCCTGCTTCTGATCGACGCCGAATTTTTTGTACTCGTGCGCTTCGCTGCCCTTGCCGACGCCGAAATCCAACCGGCCGTTGGAAATGACATCGACCATAGCATACGACTCGGCCACATCGATGGGATTATGTAACGGCAAGACGTTGATGGCGACGCCCAGGCGAATTCTCTGGGTCGTGCGCGCGATCGCCGACATGAAAGTCGGCGGGTGCGGCAGGTCACCACCGTAATGAGCGAAGTGGTGCTCGGTCACCCAGATATGATCGTAATTGAGGCGGTCCATCGCCTCCATCTGCTCAAACATTTTCTCATAGAATTCCGACACCGAGCCGTCAAGTTCTGGAACGTACGTAGGTAAATAGTGGGAGCCGAACTTTATGGTTTTCCGCGCCATCAGTATGCATAACCTCCGAATTTCATCCCATTAGATATAGGTTGGCCAGTCCACGGAGTCAACGTTGACGCGCACAGCGCGCCTGTTGAAACATCGGGGAACATCGTAGAGCGATTTATGAATCGCCCTAAGAACCGATCGCGGCAACCGAGGCAAAAGCGTCTTGCTTTTAAGGCGACAGCGTCATCCGCCCATGGCGGCTTCGGGCGAGAATACCGTCGGGGCTTCGACGTCGGATTCGAGAGCTTTGAGCGCAGT
>DATBEY010000353.1:0-1792 GCA_036558765.1 Binatia bacterium
CGCGCGCTTACCAGGTTTCCGCGCGACCGCCCTGCACCCACCAATTGAGCCGTGGCTCGATGCGCAGCTCATATCCTTTATGATGCTCTTTCGCCAGCTCATAGCATTTTTTCGCCAGTGCGATGTCGACAATGCCCTGGCCGCCCTGGTTCTTATAAAGAATAATCTGCTTGTCGTCCGTGCGCCCCTTCGCCTTGCCCGAAAGCACATCGGAAATCTCGATGACTTTTTCCCACGTGATCACCCCGTTTTGTATCGGCCAGTAGATATCGCCCTGTTGCGAATCGATCGCCTGAGCTTTGGATAAAGCGACAACGAAATCGCAGCGCCGGAGCGTCGCATCGTCGATCTCTCGGCGCGGTGCGGCGAGATTTCCGCTCTTGACCAGCTCGATATTGCTGCCGATCACGGAAATGATGTATTGCCCTTCTTCCAACCAGCGGCCATCGATCACGGGAACGTTCGTATTGGTCATGCAGAGAATGATGTCAACATCCTTGGCCGCCATCTCAGCGGCGTCGACGGCTTCGACCGGCACACCGGTCGTGGCGCTGATTTTCTTCGCGAACCCTTCTCGATGAGCCGGGGTCGGACTGAAGACCTTCGCACATTCGATCGTGCGCAGCCGGCAGAGCCCCGCGAAAGTTGCCCAGGCCTGCTGGCCAGACCCGTAGATACCGACGCGCCGTGCGTCTTTGCGCGCGAACAAATCCAAGCCGGCCAAGCTCGCTGCCGGCGTACGCAAATCAGCGACTCCGGTGAAATCGCGCGGCCGGTGCGCCATGACGCCAAGCAGAGATCCGGTATCGGTATCATAGATCAGCGCCAATTCGGTTTGATCGGGATTGAACGGCGGCCGCTTTTGCGTACTGCCGACGATCGCTTTTCGATGCAGCGCGATCTGTGCACCGATTGCGCCATAACTCGCCGATCCGCCGGCATAGACATTCAACACCGTATCGAAGCTCCCTTCCGCGACATCGCGGTGCAGGTTGAGCCGTTTGCGCGGCGCGTTGACACCGCGGGGCGAGATTAAATCGCGCAGCGCACTCTCGGTGATTTCGACTGCTTCTTTGAACGAAATCAGTTGATCGACATCGTCGGAATGGAAGAAAAGCGCCATGAGTTTTCCTTATTCGGCCAGCCCAAAATCCGCTTGCCAAAGTTTTTGTATGTTGGTCATCTGATCTTTAGAAAAGCCGGGCGCTCCGGAACAGGCCACGGCATCATCGATGTGGCTCTTTTTGGAAAACCCCACGAGCACCGTCGAGACGTTGGGATTGATTAATGCAAATCGGATCGCCGCTTGAGTTAACTCCTTGCCCTCCACTCCGAGCGCCGCTTTCACCTTTTCTGCGCGTTTGAGATCGACCGAGTAGTCCGATCCTGGCGATAGGGTTTGTCCGCTTCCGCCGCCTCCCGTGCTGGGATCGGCTGTGAGAGCGCCTGCCGCCAGAACTCGGATGACAAAAGCGCCCATGCCATTCGCTGCGGCGCGATCGAGAATGCGCCGATAGTCCAACGCGCCGAACGACGAGGGCACCGGGTTTCCGGCGCTCGGATTGAGCAAATTGTAGTAGCATTGAAACCCATGGAATTCGCCGCTATCGACCAACTCAAGCAGCGCGTTCGGATCGCCGAGGCCGCTAAACCCGAAAAAGCCGACTTTGCCCCGGTCACGCATCGCCTTAAAGCCAGCGATCACGCCATTGGCGGCAAGTACATCCTCAGGGGTGAGGCTAAACCGTTTACCCATAGCGCGCGCACTCGTCACGCGCGTGTGGAGCTGCAC
>DATBEY010000354.1:0-9350 GCA_036558765.1 Binatia bacterium
TGTCCGGAGACACAACCTTCAACGAAAATCTGATCGAACATGCGCGCGGGGCCGACCTTTTGGTACACGAGGTTACTGCTGTCGCAGGAAGTGCGGCTGAAAACCCAGAGCAGCTAAAACGCATCAGCTCCAATCACACGACGCCGCAGCAGGCGGGCGAAATCTTCGCCCGCGTCGAGCCCAAGCTCGCGGTTTACAATCATCTGCTTTTTTTCGGCAGTGCCACCGCCAAGGATTTGATCGCGCCAACGCGGCAGAAATATGCCGGTCCACTGGTCGTCGGCGAAGATCTTCTAGGGATCGAGATTGGCGATGGAGTACAGGCGAAGGCATTCGGAACAAGTGATTGAGAATTGCAGAAGGGATCGCATATGAGACGTAAAAAAACACGGTTAGCGGCGGCGGTCGGCTACACCTTGCTGTTGCTCAACTCTCTCTGTTTCGCGGCAGCTTCTCCAGAGGCGCTCACGGTCGGCTACTCGTCTTTCTCCGGCGCATATCTGCCGCTTTGGATCGCCGTCGAACAAGGACTGGGAACAAAATACGGCCTCGATCTTAAGGCGATCTACGCCGGGAGAATACGGCCGCAGCAGTTGCTCGCGACCGGCGAAGTGCCCTTTGTCATGGCCACCGGAACCGGCGCTCTGACTTCGCATATTCTCGGCGTCAAGGATCAAGTGATCATCATGACCACGGTCAACCGGGTCAATTCGGCGATTTTCAGCCGTCCCGAAATCAAAAGCACCGAGGAGCTGCGCGGCAAAACCGTAGCGACTGGGCGCCCTGGCGCATTCGGCGACACGATGGTGCGTTACGTATTGCGCGCAAAGCTGGGTCTGGTGCCGGACCGGGATGT
The DNA here is from genome assembly GCA_036558765.1 of Binatia bacterium. Classification (GTDB taxonomy): domain Bacteria; phylum Desulfobacterota; class Binatia; order UBA9968; family UBA9968; genus DP-20. The sequence goes on from DATBEY010000354.1 coordinate 857, forward strand.
TAAAATGCTGCCCATCGGCGAAGCTCAGTTGGCATTTCCCGCGTTGGAGCGTGGCATCGTGCAGGCGGCTTCGTTGACAATCCCATTCACGCTGATCGCCAAGAAAATGGGCTACCGCGAACTTGTCGACTACGACAAGGCCGGTGTCGTCTACCCTTACAATACGATTACGACGCTGCGGCAAACGCCGAGCAAAAACCCCGATCTGGCGGAACGATTGTTGAAGACGATAATCGAGGCGATTTTTATTTCCAAGACCGAAAAAGAGAAGAGCTTGGCAGTTTTAAAGAAGTATATGAAAGGCACACCGGACGAGATTCTGGAAGAAACCTATCAGTACTCAAAAAATGTCACCGAAGAAGTGCCGACGCCGTCCCTGGAAATCGTCAAAGCCGCCCTGGAAATCCTTTCGTACCAATATCCCCAAGCCAAAGGGACGGATCCGAACGCGATTATCGATACGTCGATTATGAAACGGATCGAGCAGAGCGGGTTTCTGAAAACGATTTACAAGAAATAACATTCTTCCCAAATCGATCTCTTGGCGCTAGATTTTAGGTGACATCCGATTTGTTCTCGGATGTTAGATCACAAGGAGGGATTATGGCGATTAAACTGAATCACACGATTGTGCCTGCAAAGGACAAAGAAGCTGCCGCTAAATTCTTCGCGAAGATATTCGGACTCAACTATCAGGGGACGATGGGGCACTTTGCCCCGGTGCAAGTCAACGATGAGTTGACCTTGGACTTCGACAATGCCGATTCGTTCGACGTCCATCATTATGCCTTCCATGTCAGCGACGATGAATTCGATGCAATCTTCAAGCGCGTGCAGGATGCCGGCATCGAATGGGGCAGCGATCCCTGGAGCCCGAGCAATCGTCAGTTGAATTCCCGTAAAGGCGGCCGCGGCGTATATTTTCGCGATCTCGACGGGCATATGCTGGAATTGCTTACCCGGACGTGATCCCGATATCCGGGCGCGCCACGGTCAGTCCAATTTTCTAACCGGCGCTGACTGCAGGAGGTCTCCGTGTATTTGCGCACACTGCTGATTGTTTTAGTTCTCGGTGTAGTGGTTATTTTCGCGCTACTGAATTGGACTGTCTTCACCGCGCCGACCACTTTGTCTATCGGCTTTACGACAGTCGAGGCGCCTCTGGGACTCATCTTGCTTGGCGCGATCGGCGCGCTGACCTTGTTGTTTCTTATCTATTTGGTGTATCTCCAGGCGAGCGCGCTGATGGAGAGCCGGCAATATTCACGTGAACTGAAGAACCAACGTGAGCTCGCCGATCGTGCCGAAGAATCGCGTTTTACCGAGCTGCGCTCGTCCTTGGAGACCGAGTTACGCCAAATAGCCGATCAGATGGCCGAATGTAACACCGCTATGAATACGCGCTTGGACGGACTGGCTCACGATCTACGCTCGGCCATCGAGCAGTCAACGAACTCATTATCGGCGTACATCGGCGAAATCGAAGATCGCCTCGAGCGGACCGGTGGCAGTCTCAAAGCGAATCCCCGCCGAGACCTATAAAACTGGAGCAAATGCGCGACTCCGCTGCGCAGAAGGATTAGATGGGTTGGCGTTTCAGCCCTTTTGCGCTCCGTTCTTCTATCCTTTGCGTTGACAGAGAGGGACCCCAATGATACCGGCAAGGCCTGGTGTGGTTTGAAATGACTCGAACTCAACATCAAGGGTTTGCGGTTTTATGAGTGAAATCGTTTCGATGCTCCGCATGCTCTGGTTTTACTTGAGAGTTGCTGTTGTTTTAATACTTTTTCTTATCACTCCGATTTTGGCGGCGGCGCGACTCGAACCGCTGACGGTGTTTGAGCTGTTCGTTTAACTCGGTACAGGCCGAACGAGATCGGCTGTTGAATCATCGTTAAGGGCAAAATACAAGAAGAGCAAAAAATTCGGAAAGAGAGGCAAAAGCATGCTCGATGGAAAACTGAGAATTGCGCCCACCTGTTATCACATGCTGCATCAGGTGCCAGTGATGACCGCGCACGAGATGAACTTTTTTTACGATGAGGGCCTGGTGACGCCGCACGGGACTCTCGGATACGAGATTTTGACCGAATCGATGGTGCCGTTCGGCCTGGAAAAATTGGGTATCTCACAGGCTATGAAAGAAAAAGCCGTCGATATTGCGCTCGACGTTCAATCGCGGACGGTTTTTTACCAGCGCGCCCGCGGTGCGGATCTGTACATTATTTCCGGCTGGCGTAACCAGCACACGAACGTCTGGGTAGCGCCGCCCCATATCAAATCGCTGCAGGATCTCAAGGGCAAACGGGTCGGCATCAGCGATTTCAACAGCATTCGTCACTGGGCAATCCAGATCCAACTCAAAAAGGCCGGACTGGATCTCGAGCGCGATATCGAATGGGTAAGACTCGGTGTCAACGCGCGTTTTCATGTGGACGCGATCCGCAACGGCAAAGTCGAATGTGCTCCGGTGCCGCCATGGAGCGCCGAGGATCTCAAGAAGGAAGGGTGCAATGCGCTGGTTTCCCCTGCGGATCAATATCCCGATGGCCGCCCCGAAAGGATCATTGCCGCCACCGGGCGGATTCTCGAAGAGCGGCCGGATCTGGTGAAGAGCTTTCTCCGAGCGATGATACGAAGCTATTGGTTCATTCGTGACATGCCCAAGAACTACGAATACGTGAACAATCTGGAAAAGCGGCTGCGGCTCAAGAGCGCCGATCCCGAAGAGCGTGTGGTGACGCACTTGCGCACGCCGCGCGATCTGGAGGCGATGCCGTTTCCACTAAACGGGCGCGCCACCGGATTCGAGGACATGCTCAAGGAAGAAGAGCGGCTCGGCGAGCTCAACTACGAAGTGCCGCCGATCAAGGAAGTCGCCGCGCAAGATCTCGTCGACGAAGCTTTCAAAGAATTGCGCGCGCGCAAGGAGCTCACGGAAGAGTACGAGCGCGTGAGCCAGGTCGAGAAGCGTTGGGGATATTAAGCCGAATTTGGCTCTCAGATCGCAAATTGCGGACTCCTTGAAATCTATGATTGGACTCAAGCGAATATTCTTTACGCTTGGCGGTTGTTTAACGGTCTCGCTGTTGGCAAATTCGGCCGTGGGTGCGCAGTCGGCAAAGGAGTTTTACGCAGGTAAAACCATCACGATGCTTGCCGGCTCCTCGGCGGGCGGCGGGACGGACCAAACCGTGCGATTACTGGCGCGCCACCTCGAGCGGTACATTCCCGGAAAACCCTCGATCGTCGTCGTCAATAAACCGGGCGCAGGGGGCTTGATTGCGGTCAATGAGCTCTACAACCTGCGCAAACCGGACGGCTTGACCATGAGCAATATCAATACGGGCGCGATCTTTGCCGTTGCCGGAGGGAACGACGCGATCAAGTTCGACCTCAGAAAAATCATTTATATCGGCCAGGCGCTTGATGAGGCGCAGACGGTCTACGTGCGCTCCGCGACTGCCTACACGAGCTTGGAAGCGATCCGGAAAGCGAACAAAGAAGGTAAGCAGCCGCGCATGGGCGCTCAAGCGCTCGATCACACGAGCAGCTTTGTGGTTAAAGTGGCCGAACAAATACTCGGCCTCGATTTTCACGTCATCCCGGGATATCCGGGTACGCCGGAAATTCTTCTCGACATCGAGCGTGGCGCCCTCGACGGGCGCGCCCAGGGAACCGGTTCGTTACTGGCCACCCGGCGAGAATGGCTCAGGAGCGGTTACATTACGCCGCTGATGACTTCACGAAAAACCCGGGATGCGCGGATACCGCAGGTACCCAGCATTCTGGAATTGGCGCCAGCGGGAAGCCAGGGATTGATCAGCGCGCTTGCAGCGGCGCAAAATATCGGCCGCGCGATTGCGGTCCCACCGGGTGTCCCGGCGGATCGGGTCAAAGTGTTGCGCGATGCCTTCGCCGCGATGACCAAAGACGAGCAGTTTTTGAAAGAAGCAGAAAAAATTGGTCTGGAGTTGGGTTTGATCCGCGGCGAAGACCTCAACCGTGATATTGAAAACACCCTTTCCGACAAACGCATGATGGATCTATACCGCACGATTGCTTCGGCGAAGTAAGGACAGTAGTTAGTAGTCAGTTGCCAGTTGACAGGAAGCCGAATGGCGGCGGAGTAGGACTGATCACGGCGAACTGATGACTGACAACTGCGTATGAGCTCCCTGGCCATTCTCATCGATTTCGGCAGTACTTTCACTAAACTGGTTGCGGTGGATCTCGAGCGCGCCGAGTTGATCGGCCGAGCCCAAGCGCCATCTACGGTCGCGACCGACGTGCGCGACGGACTGCTCCAAGCGCTTGCGCTTTTGCACGAGCATCACCGTGTATTCGAGCGCCAACCGAAAGAGCTCTCGGTGCTCGCTGGCACGATCGTTCTTGCCTCGAGCAGCGCGGCGGGAGGATTGCGGATCGCTGTTGTCGGCAATGTTCCAGGATTAACCGTCGAGGCCGCCAACCAAGCTGCGCTCGGCGCCGGCGCCAAGATCGTCGGTTCCACGGCATTCAAGCTTGCGGCTGGGCAGATCGTTGAAATCGAGCAGTTGCGGCCGGATATGATTCTCTTGACCGGCGGCGTGGATGGCGGCGATACAGCGACAATTCTTCACAACGCGCGGGTGCTTGCCGATTCGGCGCTTTCGGTGCCGATGGTTATCGCCGGTAATCAGACGATCGCCGGCGAGGTGACCGAGATTCTCCACACCGGCAAGAAAGAAACACTGCCGGTGCAAAACGTGATGCCCAAGGCAGGAACATTGGCCGTGGAATCGGCGCGCGAGGCGATTCGTCGATTATTCATGGAGCGTATTACTCATGCCAAGGGACTCGACGAGGTAAAAGAATTCGTCTCGGTGGTTTTACCGACGCCCATGGCCGTGCTTGAAGGCGTCCGGCTCGGCGCCGACGGCACACGCGACGAAAAGGGATGGGGTGATATATTGCTGGTTGATGTCGGCGGAGCGACTACCGACGTTCATTCCATCGGCTTTGGCCATCCTGCCGGAGAAAATGTCATTTCACGCGGTCTCGCTGAATCTTATGCGAAGCGCACGGTGGAAGGTGATTTGGGAATCCGTTTCAATGCGGCGACCATTCTCCATCGAGTCGGGCTGGAGAAACTCGCGAGTGATTTGCAGCTGGGTTTTCCGGAGCTAACGGTTGGCAGTGAATCGGTGCGTGAATACATCGAGCGAATCAGTCAGCAAACCGAGTCCGTGCCCACGGAAAAATGGCATCTCGCGGCCGATGCGGTGCTGGCGCGTGCTGCGGTCGATCTCGCGATCGCTCGCCACGTCGGCCGGCGTGAACGAATCGTCGCGCGCGAAGGCGAGGCTTGGGTCCATTCAGGCAAAGATCTGCGCGACACGCGTGTCCTGATCGGCACGGGCGGTGTATTCATGCATAACCACTTTGCGGCTTATATTCTTACACCAGGTCATCAGACCGACGAGCAGGTCCAAGCGTTACGGCCGCGAAACCCTAAGCTGTTTTTGGATGCATCGTACCTGCTCTACGCGGTGGGTTTGCTTTCCAAAGACCACAGCAGCACGGCGCTGCACTTGTTCAAAAAATACCTACATCCGATTGAGATGGCATAAAGTACGCTCGTCGCATCCGATCTCGTTCAGCTCGTTCGCGCGGCGATTTCGGCAAGGCGATCCATTTGATCGAAGTTCTCCGCACAGGGTCGCAGGATGAATTCGTCGACTCCCATGTCGTGTTGACGCTTGAGGGCGTCTTCAACAGCTTTTTCCGAAGTCGGCAGGGTGCGTAAACGTTTGGCTGCGAGCTCCGGATTGTATCCATAATTTGCCTGGATGTATTGCGTGGCGTGGTCGAGCGCCTGAGGGCCGAGAGCAAAATAACTGGCGCCCACCCAGCGTGGCTTGCCAAGCCTTCCGGCGTCGCGCCAGGCGCGCTCGATCTCGCGCCACATATTCAGCATGCTCTCCGGTTCGCCGCCGCCGGGCGCCATGTAGCCGTCGCCCCATTTTGCAATGCGCTGCACGATTGCCGGCACGTACCCGCCGATGAGCAACTCCGGCCCCGCGGATCGCGTTGGGCGTGGGCCGATTGCGCCAATTTCCTGCGACAGCTCTGCGCCGGACCAGAGCCGGCGCAAGATCGGCAACTGCTCTTCCACGCGACGGCCGCGACGATGAAAATCGAAGCCGCTGGCGTCATAGTCATTTTTTCTCACACCGATGCCGATGCCGAGGGTCAAGCGGCCACTGGAGAGCACGTCGATGGTGGCGGCCTGGCGCGCGAGCAAAGTGGTTTCGCGAGTCGGTCCGATGACGACGCTGGTCATCAATCCGATGCGCCGAGTTGCGCCCGCGGCCAGCGCCAACACCGACAGCGGCTCGAGCGCCTGCGATACCACCCGATCGGTGACGACGACGCTGGAAAAGGGGCCGCGCTCGGCGCGGGTAATCCACTCGAGCATCAATTCTCCGGATGCGCCAATGATTCGGCTCGGTAGTCCCAGTGCGATACGCATCTTTCCTCCTAAATGAAGGGCTGAACTTTCGTTCTTCGAAATTAGCGATCGAGCGCGGTGCGTGTCAATCGATGGTTCCGTTGTCGTTTGACCGGCAAAACTTGCGAGTTCGTGTTATCTTCAACCCGTGATGCAAAATCTAGTCAATCGTTTCTCAGATTATTCGCGAAAACTCCGCGACTCGTTCGCGCACACGCCGCAGGCCCTTCGACTGGTATGGCAAGCGAACACCTCGGCTACCCTGGGGCTTGGCATTCTGACGCTGTTCGGAGCGCTGCTCCCGGCGACCCAAGCCTGGGTCGGCAAGCTGATTGTCGATGGCGTGGTGAGTTCGATACAAGCCGGGAACGATGCGCAGCAGGTCAGCAGAGTGTTTTTCTACCTCGCACTGGAACTGATGCTGTTTCTTATCGGCACAGCTCTCAACCACTCCCGTCGCTTAATCCAGCAACTGATCCAGCTGCAAATCGCCAATCGGATTCGGAGCGAAATCATCCGTAAAGCGTTGACCTTGGATTTGGCTTTTTTCGAGCATCCGGATTTTTATGATCGATTGCAAAACGCGCGGCGGGAAGGCGGCTACAAGCCCGTCGAGTTGATCAACGATACGTTTCAAATCGTCCAGAACATCATTACGATGATTTCCTTTGCGGTGCTGATGCTGCGCTTCAGCCCGTGGCTCGTGCTGATCCTCTTGGCGACGAGCATTCCTTCATTCATTGCCGAGACGCGCTTTTCCGAGCAGGGATTTCGTTTGCTGACCCGGCGCGCGCCCGAAACGCGGCAGATCAATTATCTGGCACGGCTGCTGACCGAGGATACTGCCGCCAAAGAGATCAAGCTTTTCAATCTCGGTGAGACTTTATTGGGCCGCTACATGACTTTATTCGATAAATTCTTCCAAGAAGACAAGTCGCTCGCGGTGCGGCGGGCCGCGGTTGGCTTTGCTCTAGGCCTGGTGGCCACCCTCGGATTCTACGGTTCCTATGCCTGGATCGTTTGGCGCACCGTCCAAGCGGCGATCTCGTTGGGCGACATGACTTTGTACCTGACGATTTTTCGCCAGGGCCAAACGACCTTTCAATCGATTCTCGCCGGCATCGGCAATATTTATGAAAACAACCTATTCATGGCGCACTACTTCGAGTTTCTCGATCTAAAACCGCGGCTCGAAGGCGGCACGGCGCGGCGGAAATTGCCGGCAGCGCTTTCCCAGGGTATCGAGTTCCGGGGCGTCGGGTTTCGTTATCCTGATAATGACGACTGGGTACTGCGCGGAATTAATTTAACGATGCATCCCGGGGAAAAAATCGCGCTCGTCGGCCACAATGGCGCGGGCAAAACCACACTGATCAAGCTCCTGGCCCGGTTGTACGATCCCACGGAAGGCATCATTCTTTTCGACGGCATCGATATTCGAGAGGTCGATCCGCTCGATCTGCGTCAAAAGATCGGCGTCATCTTCCAAGATTTTGTGCGCTATCATCTGGCAGCGAGAGAAAACATTGGCTTTGGCCAGGTCCAAGCGGCGGACCAGATGGACAAAGTCATCGGATCGGCGCGCAAGAGCGGCGCCGAGGCGATCATCGAAAAACTCCCGGAGGGCTATGAGACAACGCTCGGGCGCTGGTTTCAGGGAGGACATGAGCTGTCACTCGGGCAATGGCAGAGGATCGCGCTGGCGCGCGCTTTCATGCGCGATGCGGAGATTTTGGTACTCGACGAGCCCACCGCATCCTTGGATGCGCAAACGGAATATGAGATTTTTCAACGCTTCAAAGAGCTGACGGAAGGCAAGATGGCGATTTTGATCTCGCATCGATTTTCGACGGTTCGAATGGCCGACCGGATCGTCGTGATTGACTCCGGGCGGATAGCGGAGATGGGCAGCCACGAGGAGCTTCTCCGGATGGAAGGAATTTACGCTCGATTGTTCAGCATGCAGGCCGAAGGCTATCGCTAGCGAGGAAACGAAGCTTT
>DATBEY010000355.1:0-6360 GCA_036558765.1 Binatia bacterium
GCCAAAGCGCAGCAGTCGGGGAAGGTTTGGAAGGTCGGCGTGCTGGTATCGGGAACCGAAGCCTTGAACAAGCCCCGTGACGAAGGCTTGCGCCAGGGACTGCGCGAATTCGGTTATGAAGAAGGCAAGAATATTACTATCGAGTACCGTTTCGGCGATGGAAAACTTGACCGTCTGCCCCAGTTGGCGCGCGAGCTGGTCGAAGAAAAACCCGATGTCATTGTGGTCGGCGGCACCGCGGTGGCGGTTGCTGCCAAAAAAGCCACGAGCACGATTCCAATTGTCGTTGCCGGCGCCGGCGATCTCGTCGAAGCGGGCTTGATCAAGAGTTATATGTTTCCCGGCGGCAATATTACCGGCGTGGGCCGTATGTCGCCTGATTTTTTTGGCTCTCGAATCAAGCTGATCAAGGAAATACTTCCCCAGGCTACCCTGATCGCGTTCTTGTCCAATCCGAAAAATCCCGGTCATGCGCGTAATCGCAAAGACGCCGAGCTCGGCGCTCAAGCTTCAGGTTTGAGCTTTCATTCAGCAACGGCTCAAAGCGCGAGTGAATTGGACGGCGCGATTGCCAATGCGGCAAAAGCCGGCTCGAGCGCTCTCTTCATTCTGACCGATGCGCTGTTCAATTCGCATGTGTCCGAAATCGCCCAAGCCGCGCTCAAGTATCGTCTTCCGGCGGTTTACGATCGCGCTGATTTTGTCGATGCCGGCGGACTTGCGAGCTACGGCGTCAATCTCCCCGATCTCTCACGGCGCGCCGCCGAATACGTTGACCAGATTTTCAAGGGCAAAAAGCCGGGCGAGCTTACGCTGGTGCAACCGACGAAATTCGATTTGGCGCTCAATCTCAAAACCGCCAACCAGATCGGTGTGGCAATCCCACCCGATGTGCTCGCGAAAGCGAGCAAGGTAATTCGCTGAGGCGTGTGCGGCATCTTTTTTTCATGACTCTGATTTGTTTCACATTTCGCCTTGTCTTTTTCCGGAGCACCGATTTGACTGGACGGTCCGTAGTCCGGGTTCGGAACCGTGGCTAATCTGGTGTCTCTTAAATTCGTGACATATTCTAATCGTCATTCCGGGCAAGCTGGCGTAAGCTAGAGCGACCCGCAAACGAGGCAGTACATCTGGACACCGGCTGAAGTTCATCCGAGATGATGGGATAGAACGGCAAACACCGGAATGCATTTAGTTCAAGGACATTAGACGGAGGTAAAGTGATTGCCGCGAATCTCCTTGCAACAACAAACGAAGTGGGTCAATAACCAAACGGACCATGGGTTGGAGAGATAAACTTCGCAAGCTGCCGTTTCTAGGCAACCTGGGCGGGCCTCGGCGCGGCCGGCTCGTGCGCGATTATTTCCTGATCTCGGTGATTCTGATCGGCGGCGGTTTGATTACCAGCGGGTCGATCGAGATTTATTATCGCTATCAGGAAAGCCGCGAACAGTTGGCGCTGTTGCAAAAAGAGATCGCCGCCGGTGCGGCTTTCAAGATCGAGCATTTTGTCCAGGAAATCCATAACGTCCTCAAAGGCGCCACCAAGAGCCGCGACATTGCGCCCAAAGGTTTGACCGCCGATTTTCGCTTCGAGCTGGAAAAACTACTGCTCATCGCCCCGGCGGTGACGGAGGCCGTGGCGCTCAACGAACACGGACTCATCCAGGTGCAGGCCTCACGACTCCGTACGGTCCTGCCGGACGCCAAAAAGGACCTCTCTTCCTCCCCAGCATTCAAACAGGCGTTCCAGGGGAAATCATACTTCAGTCCGGTCTACTTCGTGCGCGGCTCTGAACCTTATATGACGATCGCCGTGCCCATCGAGCGCTTTGCCGGCGATGTTATCGGAGTGCTGCAGGCGGAGGTCAATCTCAAATACATCGGCGATGTAGTTTCCAGTATCACGATCGGCAAAGCTGGCTACGCCTATGCGGTCAGCCGATCCGGCGAACTGATCGCCCATCCCGATATCAGTTTGGTCTTGCAACGCCGCAATGTGCGTCAATTGCCGGTTGTCGCCGCTGCTTTCGATACGGCGCCGGGCACGCGCGCCGTCAATGCGGTGGTCGCGAAAAACCTTCAAGGCAAAGATGTTCTCAGCTCCTTCGCGCTCATCCCCGGTTTTGAATGGGCGGTGATTGTCGAGCGGCCATTGGAAGAGGCTTACGAAGCGCTTTACGCCTCAATGCTCCGCACTTCGGCCTTATTCATGATCGGCCTCGGCATGGCGCTCTTTGCCAGTTATTTTCTCGCCCGCCGGGTCGTGCAGCCGGTGCGGATTCTTCGCGAAGGTGTAGAACGAATCGGCACGGGGGATCTTGGCTTTCGCTTGAATCTTAAAACCGGCGACGAAATCGAAGTGCTCGCCGATGAATTTAACAGAATGACCGAGCAGCTTCAGGATTCGTACGTCGACTTGGAGCGCAAAGTCGAAGACCGCACCAAAGAACTCACCGAATCGCTCGAGCAGCAGACAGCGACCAGCGAGATTCTCGGCGTAATTGCCAGCTCGCCGACGGATATCCAGCCCGTTTTGGATGCGGTAGCAGAACGAGCGGCACGATTGTGCGATGCCGATGATGCACAAGTTTTTTTGATTTCAGGCGATGTTCTTCAGCGCGTGGCAGGATACGGCTCCATTCCCTTTGCGACGACGATTCCAAAGATTACTCGCGCAACGCCCGCGGGCAGAGCCGTCCTAGATCGGACAACCATTAATGTCGAGGATCTGGCTGCCCAAATGGAAACGGAATTCCCTGATTCCAAAGCTCGCCAATCGACAAGCGGTGCGCGAACCGTGATGGCCACGCCGCTGCTTCGTGAAGGAATTCCCATCGGTGTGATCAATATACGTCGCACCCAAGTTCGGCCGTTTTCCGACAAACAGATCGCCTTGCTCAAGACCTTCGCGGATCAAGCGGTGATCGCAATTGAAAATGTCCGATTATTCCAGGAAATCCAGGATAAAAACGACCAGCTCGAAGCCGCCAATCGGCACAAGTCCCAGTTCCTCGCCAACGTCAGCCACGAGCTACGGACGCCGCTCAACTCGATCATCGGCTTTACCCGAATCGTGTTACGCCGCAGCGAAGGTAAGATCGAACCCCTGCAAAAGGAAAATCTGCAGAAGGTTCTCGTGAGCTCGGATCATTTGCTTACCTTGATCAACGAGCTGCTCGATCTGGCCAAGATTGAGGCCGGACGCATGGAGGCCTTCGCCGAAACTTTTAAACTCGACGAGATCATCAGGGTCGCCACGACGACCGTCGAACCGCTGCTCAGAAACGGCAATGTGAAACTAATCACCGAAATCGCGCCCGACATTCCGCCGATGAAAACCGATCGCGATAAGCTCAAACAGTGTGTTCTCAATCTACTGAGCAACGCCGTCAAATTTACCGAAAAAGGCGAGATCAAAGTCGCCGCGGCGCGCAATAACGGGACAGTCAAGCTCACCGTATCGGACACCGGCATCGGCATGAACCATGAAGCGCTGAAATACATTTTCGACGAGTTTCGCCAGGCGGATATGTCGAGCACGCGCAAATACGGCGGCACCGGTCTCGGCCTCGCCATCGTCAAAAAATTCATCAACTTGATGGGCGGCGAGATCGTCGTGGAGAGCGAAGTCGGCAAAGGTTCCAAGTTCATCATCACGTTGCCGATGGAACTAAAGCAATGAATTTTGGATTTTCGATTTTGGATTTTGGATTGGGCGCCGCGGAAGCAATAGAGCAACAATGGACGAGCAGGAATTCAAGCGACGAACCAAAATGCTTGCGCTCGACGTGATCGAGTTAGCCGAAGAACTGCCCAAAAGCAGGGCGGCCGACGTTCTCGGCAGACAAGTGGTTCGCTGTGGAACATCAGTTGGAGCAAATTACCGATCGGCGTGTCGTGGAAAGTCCACGGCGGACGTGCTTGCCAAACTCGCCATCGTCGAAGAAGAAGCGGACGAGACTATTTACTGGCTGGAACTTTTAATTGAAGCCAACATCGTGCCTCAGGGCCGTGTTGCTGAACTTCTCAAAGAAGCCAACGAGATTCTCGCCATGACCGTAGCTTCCATCAAAACACTGAGAGGCCGGAAATGAAAATGCCCAAAACGAATTGCGTCGGTTACAGCATTCACTTCCCCTTATCCAACAATCCAAAATCCAAAATCGAAAATCCAAAATTTTCACGAAGGTGAAGAGATGGACAAAAAGAAAATTCTCGTCGTCGACGATACCGACTGGAACCGGGACTTGCTCGTGCAGTTGCTCGAAGAGAACTACGCCGTGGTAGAGGCGGTGGATGGCGAGCAGGGAGTCAAAGCCACAGAACAAGAAAAACCCGATCTCATCTTGATGGATCTGGGCATGCCGGTCATGGATGGATGGGAAGCGACGCGACGCATCAAAGCGAACGGCGCATTGCAGCACATCCCCATTATTGCCGTGACGTCTCACGCCATGGTCGGCGATGAAATCGAAGCGCGCAAAGCTGGCTGCGACGATTATTTATCGAAGCCCATTGACGAAGAACTCTTGCTCGAAAAAATCAAAAAATATGTCGGATGATTTATGAGTAGGAAAATTCTCATCGTTGATGACGAGCCATTTAATCTCGATTTGCTCGAGCAGGAGCTCGCCGAGTATGAATATGTCATCGATAGGGCCGCCGATGGCGTCGAGGCTTTGGCGAAAACGCAAAGCTTCGCGCCGGATCTGATTCTGCTCGATTATATGATGCCGCGCATGAATGGGCTCGAGGTGGTCAAACATCTCAGGGCGAATCCCGAACACCAGGGCATCCCGGTGATTCTGCTCACCGCCAAGGCCACGCAAGAAGACAAGGTGGCCGGCCTTGATGCCGGCGCCGATGATTACGTTACCAAGCCCTTCGATTCCTTCGAGCTTTTGGCCCGAGTTCGCGCCATGATGCGACTCAAAGAGATGCACGACACGCTCGCCGAGTGGAACCGCACGCTCGCCGAAACCGTTAAAAAGCAGGTCAGCGAGCTCGAGCGCATGGCGCGGCTCAAACGCTATCTCTCGCCGCAGATCGCCGAAACGATTCTCGACCAGGATGACGAGTTGTTCAGAACTCACCGGCGTGAGATCACGATCGTTTTCCTCGATCTGCGCGGCTTTACCGCCTTTTCGGATAGCGCCGAGCCGGAAGAAGTGATGGAATTTCTACGCCATTATCACGCGGAGATGGGCCAGTTGGTTTTCAAATTCGAGGGTACCCTGGAACGTTTTATGGGCGACGGGATTGTGATCATTTTCAACGACCCAATTCCGTGCGAAGATCATGCACAGCATGCAACGCTGATGGCGCTTGAGATGCGCGACCGAGTGAAAGACTTACGCGGTGCCTGGCTGAAGAAAGGCTATAACTTGGACTTGGGCGTCGGCATAGCAGCGGGCTATGCGACGCTCGGCACGATGGGGTTTGAAGGGCGCATGGATTACGGCACCGTCGGGAACTTACCCAATCTGGCAGCGCGTCTCTGCGCTGAAGCCAAGGGAGGTCAAATTCTCACGGATCAAAAAACTATGAGCCGCCTCGAACACGCATTTGAAGCCGAACCCATTGAACAACTCAGCCTCAAAGGCATCGCCCGCCCGGTTCTTGCCTACAACATCGTAAGCGCCCGCTGAGTCGTCCCATGACCGGCAAGTCCCAAACTGCCAAGAGCAACCGGGAGATTCGTCTTAAGTTCTGGGGCGTCCGCGGAAGTTATCCGACCGTGGACCGAGCGAGCTCCAGAGTGGGCGGCAATACCTCCTGTGTCGAGGTGCAAGTCGACGGACGGCGCCTGATCTTCGACGCCGGTACCGGCATCATTCCCCTGGGCAAAGAGCTTTGTAATGGCGCCGCGTCGGTTCCGGCCGCTTATATCTTTCTCAGCCATACCCATATTGATCACGTCATGGGTCTCTGTTTTTTTGAGCCCCTGCTGACGGCTAAGGCGCGCACCTTCATTCTCGGACCCGGCGCTAGCCCTGGAGCGCTAACGCGAAGTCTACACCATTTGACCCACAGCGATCTTTTCCCCGTTTCGCTCGACGAGCTGAAAGGGAAAAAAGAAATTTTTTCTCTCGCCGGCGGTGAGATCATTCGTTTTGGCCTACCCGGCCACCGACCTAAGATCAATCCAGCCCGGGCGGGCAACGGCGGTGAGAGCGAATTACGGATCGCGACGTATAAAAGCCCGGCGCACCCGCTGAACGGAGTGATGCTCTACCGGGTGTTCTATGACAACAAAAGTTTCGTCTATGCCACCGATATCGAGGAACAGGACGGCGGTTATCCAGAAATCGTCGAGTTTGCGCGCGGCGCGGATTTGCTGATCCATGACGGACAGTA
>DATBEY010000356.1:0-2544 GCA_036558765.1 Binatia bacterium
TTCCATCTTGGACACATTGCCCATGATCACGATCGGAGTGGTATTGAGCGCGACGGCGACAAATGTCACATCCATGCCCGCCACACCCGCGGAAAGCATCGCCGGCCCGCCCATCTGCGACATCTGAATCTCGCCCGACACGAGGGTTTGGGCCATAGTTGAACCGCTACGGATAAAGGCAACCTCGACGCGCAGACCATTTTTCTCAAAAAGCCCCGCGTCGCGCGCGATCCATAGAACTGTATGGGGACCGGACGTCGCGGCGTAGCCGGACATCACTCGCGCGGGCGTCTGCGCGAACGAATTAGCGCTCGCGAAGACAAATATGGCAAGGCTCGAAAAGAGTCGCAGCATGTTGCCTCCTCAAACTTGATTCAACGATTGTTCGGCAGTATAGGGGTAGGCTGGAACGTAGGTCAACCGCAGTCCCGCAGCGATTCGAAAGGTCACGTATGAAAAATTTCCACTCGGTTCTCGCGATCACAGCGATACTGTTTTTCAGTATGGTTGCTCCATCTCGATCTGCCGAAATTAATGTCGTCTGGACCAGCGAAGTCGGACAATTTGCGCCGCTTTGGATCACCAAGGAAGCGAAGCTTTTTGAAAAGTACGGTAACACTGTCCAATTGATTTTTATTCAAGGCGCTTCTTCTGCCGCCGCTGCGCTTTCTTCCGGCGATGCGCAAGTCGGCATGTTTTCGCCGCAGGTCGTGATCTCAACCCCCGCCCTTGATTTGCTCATGTTCGGTCGCCTCGGCAACTCCATGGACAATCGCATTTTTGCCAGAAAAGGCATCAAGAGCATCAAGGAAGTCAAACGCATCGCCATCAGCCGTTTTGGCAGCAACGCTGATTTTGCCGCCCGCTTTCTTCTCCAACGCGAGGGCCTGAAACCCGACATCGATGTCGCGCTGCTGCAAGTCGGCAATCAATCGAACCGCATTGTCGCTGTCGAAACCAACAACGCGGACGCGGCGATGCTTACACCCCCGATGACATTACAGGCGCGCAAGCTCGGCTTGACACTGCTCATCGACGCATCGAAGCTCAACATCCCCTATTCCAGCCTGATGTTCGTTGCGCGCAGGCCATACTTGACGAAAAATCGCGCCGATCTCGTCAACTTTACCAAAGCGATGATCGAAGGAGTGGCCTATTACAAGGCGAATAAGGAGTTCAGCCTCAAAGTTTTGGCCAAGTATATGAAAGTCCAGGACCGTGAAGTGCTGGAGGAGAATTTTCGCGAATACGATTTTCCGCTGAAGCCTTACCCGGCGCGCGAATATTATGAATTACCGATCCAGGAAGTCGGCAAAAAAGATCCCAAAGTGCTCAAGGAAAATCCCGAGCGCTATGCCGACATGAGCCTGGTCAAGGAGATCGAGAGCAGCGGCTTCATCGACAAAGTCATGCAGGAATACAGAGTGAAATGATCTCCGTCCAGAACGGAGATCATTTCATCCTGAGCAAAGCAAAGGATCTGATCCCTGAGCAAGCGAAGTATCTTTAGAACGAGTCGAGCGATCAGCTAACTCAAACCGGTTAACCAGGAGACGAACCATGGCCACTGCGCGCGGAGCGACTTTGCTCGGTCCGGACAAACTAGAAATTCGTGAATATCCGATCCCCGACATTCCACCCGATGGCGGATTATTAAAGGTCGAAATGGGTGGCGTTTGTGGCACGGACGTCAAGTATCTCCATGGCAAACTGCAAGTTCCCTATCCGATCATTCTCGGTCACGAAATCTTGGCGCGCGTCGAGAAGCTTGGGCGCAATGCTGCCCAGATTCACAAAGTTAAAGAAGGCGACCGGGTTATTCTCAAAGGCGCGTTGGGCTGTGGCCGCTGCGCCGACTGCCGGCGCAATAACCAGCGCTTCTGTCGGCAGCGGACCAATTACGGCGGGCGCACCAAATGCGACCAGCCGCCGCACCTCTTCGGCGGATTCGCTGATTATGTTTATCTTGCTCCGGACGTGCTCGCGACCAAGGTGAGCGACGCGCTTCCCGCCGAAGCGGCAGCTCTCATCGGTTCGGTGATGGCGAACGGCTTTCAATGGGCGATCCGCCGCGGCGGCGTAAAAATGGGCGATTACGTTTTGATTCAGGGTCCCGGACAGCAGGGGCTCTCGTGTACATTTGCTTCGAAGCACGCCGGCGCGGCCAAAATTTTTGTCACCGGCATCGGTCGCGATCGGCCCCGGCTCGAGCTCGCCGAGAAATTTGGCGCGACCCGGACTATCAATGTCGAACAAGAAGACGTGGTGGAGGTGGTGCGGAAAGAAACCAACGGCGAGATGTGCGATGTGGTAGTCGATGTCTCCGGCAATCCCAACGCGATTTTGAAATCCGTCGACTGCCTGCACCGGCAATCGACGATGGTGCTCGGCGGATTGACCGGCGATACCACCGTGACGCCCATGTTGATGGATAAACTCGTTTGGAACGAGATCAAGCTGC
Organism: Binatia bacterium; assembly: GCA_036558765.1. Classification (GTDB taxonomy): domain Bacteria; phylum Desulfobacterota; class Binatia; order UBA9968; family UBA9968; genus DP-20. The sequence continues at coordinate 2,462 of DATBEY010000356.1, forward strand.
AAGGCTGTTTCACTGCGGACAACGACGCCACCGAAGCGGCACTGCGGATCATCGAGGAAACGAAATTCCCCGTCCAGCAAATG
>DATBEY010000357.1:0-5780 GCA_036558765.1 Binatia bacterium
TCGCGGTGCTGGTTCCCGTGCGTTGGCCGCTCAAAGTCAGCCAGGATTTGGCGAGCCTGTCTTATATTGCAGGCGGTCGCGTGATCGCCGGAATGGGGTTAGGATTCAATCCAGCGGAGCTCGCCACCGTCGGGTTGCGCATCGAGGATCGTATCGACATCCTGCGCGAGACCGTCGAGATCGCGCGGCTGATCTGGAAAGAAAATAACGCGTCCTACAGGGGTAAAGTATTTTCGTTCGAAAATGTGACGATCGAGCCCAAGCCCGTCGAACCGATCCCGATTTTTTGCGGCGGCAGCACCCGCGCCGCGATAAGACGCGCCGCAGAATACTGCGACGGCTGGATTCCCGGTCGTGTTCCCATGGCGACGTTCGACGACCGAATCAAGTACTTACGGCAAGTGACCGATCGGAAAATTACTTTGGGCAACATCCCGATCACGCGGATCGACCGAGACCGAAAGAAAGCCCGCGCGAGTATCAACGTCGCGGCGCTGGCAGAAAGCTCGGAGGGCGCGAGCCACTGGATTAAGCCGCCCTCGGGAAAGTTTCAGACCATCGAAGATCTGGAAGGGTTGTTGATCGTAGGAAATCCCGATGACTGCGCGGCGGAGATCGAAAAGTTTCGCGCGCGCGGAGTCGAACACCTGGTATTCGATCTGCGCCTTCAGTACGATCACTATGAAGAGAGCTTGGAGCTGATCGGTAAGGAACTCCTTCCCAGATTTCAGTAAGCGTTACTAAACCAGTTGTACCACACGTGACGCGTCGCTTTCTTCCAGAGCGGTTTGCGATACCATCCACCCGATACCGCACGAGCGATGCGACGACGCTAAGCGCGTTCTGTGAAGAGATTGTAGACGCAGCCGAAAAGAAGTCCTGCGAACGCTCCGGCAATCAATGAATAAATCGTGCCGAGGATCAGAGCGATCGGCACATTGATCGGGTCATAACCGGGATAGAGTGAGCTTAAAAGCGCAAGATAGGCGCCGCCGTACGGACGCAAAATGAGATTCATGAACGAGATAAACAGAAAAACGATCGCTTTGAACAACGCGCCTGCGATCACCATCGCTTTGATTGAAAGCTTCATGTCGATATCCGGAAAGGCGATCAGAGAACCCCTGAAATTTTATGGATCAACAAACTAACGTGACGAAGTAAGCCACACACCGACAAAGTACTTCGTTCTGGGTCGGCTGATCTGCGGTCACACCTCTCCACAGTGCGGCCGTCGATACGAGCGCAAGAAACAGCGGCGCTGATCGCAAACTCACTGCCGCCGCGCTGAGCGGCCACGGCGCTATTTGCCGAGAGCGGCTTGCACCTGCTTAAAAGTATCCAGATTCTTCTGCAGACCGGTGATATGGTCTTGCATCTCGACTAGCGAAGAACCAAATTGCGCGACCGAGCCCACCGGCCCGCCTGCCTTGCCGGCCTTGTCCAGCAAGCCGCCGATCTGGGCTTCCGCTTGCCGCTGTGTCATCGAGCCGCAGACATACCCCAAGCCGAAGACGGCAACGATCACGGCGGTCATCAAACCTCGCGAAATTTTTTTCTTTGTCATAACTGCCTCCTCTACAAATTTGCAAATTTCACACTGATCGGACGTTGTTCAAAGTCCTTCCGGATAGGGTACCGCCACAAGTTGGTCGCTCGCCAACGTATCCTGATTCCACATTTCTAAAAGTTTTTTTGCGATCGGTCCCGGTTTGCCGGCACCGATTTCTTTCCCGTCCCATTGGACCACCGGCGCGATTTTGATCGAGCTGCCGATCAGCATCATTTCCGCGGCGTCCCGTCCTTCTCCGACCGATATCTCGGCGATCCGAACGGCGCTGAGCACGCCTGCTTCAACCAGACGCTGCGCGAAATCGAGAACTCGCTGAACCGTGATGCCGGACAAGATCGCGTCGAAAGGGGGATGACGAAAGACGCGATCATGGGTGACGAACGCGACATTCATATTCGAGCTCTCCGCTACCATGCCGTGCTGGTCGATGAATACGCCGTTGTCGGCGCCCCGATCTTTAGCCTCCAAAAGGACGAGCACGTTGGGCAAATAGTTGGTCGACTTGATGCGCGCGAACAGGGGCGGCTTGATCGGCACCTGGCTGGTGATGAGCTTGATGCCGTCGCGGTAATAGCTCTCCGGATAGGCTTCCTGCTTGAAGATGCTGACGTAAAAACTGCTGCCGACGCATTCCGCCGGACCAAGGCCGTAGCCGCCCGGACCGGCAGAGAGCCAGTAACGTACCGAGGCGTCGCGCTGGTGACTCGCCGCCGCGGTTTCCAAAATGATTTGGCGCAAATGCTCGCGCGGAAACGGCAGGACAATGCGCGCCCCCGTGGCGGAACGAATCAAACGATCCAGATGCGGATCGAGTTGGTAAAGCATCCCATGCGTGAGAGTTGCGGTGTCGAAGACGGCATGACCGCGGTGCACCATATGATCGTCGAGGGGCAGAACCATGAGCGCGGGATCGGTGACGATTCCACCGAGCACGCTCGAATACATCGCGTAAAAATTGGCGGCTTTCGAGTGCACCGACTCGCGCAGACGCGAGAGCGCCTTTTCAAAAGTGAAGGCGGGGGTTGTTTTTGCGTCGGCCATCGCGATTTCGATTCTACGGCAGAAAACTCAAGTCGAACAGTTGCTGCGGTGTGAGCGACTTTGCCTTGGGATCATCTTCGGCTGCGGCATCGATCACCAACTGCATGCCTTTAACGGACAATTTACCGTCTACGGGTAAGGTCTTGAGCCGATATTCATAGCCGACCTCTGCCGCTTGTCGTTCGTCGATCTTCAGCAATTTCATCGCTTCTTTTATCGCTTCGTCGCGGTGGCTCACGTAGTACTTAATCGACTCCAGGTATGCGCGCGTCAGCCGACGCGCGGTATCATTCTGAGACTTCAGATAATCGGTCCTCGCGGCAACGCCGATCTGTAAATACTCGATCTCCTTTTCCACCAGGTCGAAAAGCGTGTGATAGCCGAGTGTTCGACCCAGTGAAACAAGTTCAGGTGGAAGCACCGTGGCGTCGACAATGCCGCTCTTGAGAGCGACCACACGGGCATCCGGACCGCCGACCTGCATGATTTGAATATCGCGCTTGGGATTGAGTCCCATCTGGGTCGCGGCGAGCTTGACGACAAAGTCGGTATTGCTGCCGAAGCGGCTGATACCAATTTTCTTGCCGCGGAGCTGCTCCGCAGTATTGATCCCTTCGCGTGCGACCAGCACGTAGGGCATGCGGTTGTTCAAGCCCGCGATAAATTTGAGATCCGCGCCTTTCAAGACCGCATAAACCAGCGGCGTACCGCCGGCGAGCAACATGTCTAAACTGTTGCCGATCAAAGCCTGCACGGAAAGCGATCCGCCCGGAATGTAAATCAGCTCGAGATGAATGCCGTACTTCTTAAAAATGCCAACGTCTCGACCCAGGTAGAAGACCGTTTCGTCAGTAAACCCGTTATGGCCGATTTTGATCGATGTGAGCTGCGCCGGAGCTCGATTCGCGATGGTGAGAAACGCAACAAAGAGGAAAAGCGCAGATATTCGTTTTGGCATCGCGCGGCTCACTATTTTTCTAATCCCGAATATCCTGCAAAAACCAACTCGTGGGGATCTCTTGCCCCAAGCCGCGCCGCTTGGCTTCCCGCACCACGTAACCCGCGGTGGAAGCGAACTGCAGGCCCTGGGTGCCGCTGTTGGCGAAAAAAGTGACCTGGTTTTTGCCGGTGCGGCCCTTGAGCTTGCCCGAAATAATCTCCGTGAGAACGGGAAAATCCTGGGAGAAGATGTCGACCGCAGGATTGGCGATGCGCTTGATCTCCTCTGCATTACCGGCGACGACTGCGGCTTCGCCGCCGATCCGCATCTGACCTTCGTCGAGGTGTTTTGTCGCGCGGCCCATCTTGACGACGAGGTCGGATCGCTTGACGATCTCGGGATTCCACTCGTTGGACTTGACGCAGGTGAGATGCATGCCCGGCTCGATGGAGGCTGGATCATGCACCACAACTTGAATGGAATCCGTGCAGGTCGCGACGATATCCGAGCCGCGCACGACGTCCTCGACACGATCCTGCGGCACGACTTTCACCCCCAGTTTTTCGCCCATTTCGGCCGCGTAGATTTCGCGGTTTTTCCTGGTGGGGCTGAAGACTTTCACTGCGCGGATTTTTCTCACTTCGTTGAAGGCGAGAAGGTAGGTGCGCGCCATTCCGCCCGAACCCAGAATACCGATGATGTTCGAATCTTCGCGGGAAAGATATTTAGCTCCCAGTCCGGCGCAGCCACCGACCCGCATGTGCTGGATAATCCCGTCGTTGATGATCGCGAGCGGCTCGCCGTTGCGCGTCGAGAAAACCATGACGACACCGCAAAATGTGCCGGGCTGGATACAATATTTCTCGACGGTTTTGCCTTCGGGCCATTCGAGCATGTCGGATTTCATGCGGATTGCAAAGGTTTCGAAGCTGCGCGACGCGCCTTCCATCGTTCCCCATCGGTACATGAGCTTGGGCTCGTCATTGGGCACGAAAAAATCATAGCGGCCACGATAAGCGGCGCGTTCATCGATGAGATCGCGGTAGCCCGTTTCAAGGGCTTCCATGCAGCCTTTAATATTCAGAATTTGCGCTACCACTTCATTGTTGATGAGCAGCATGCAGCCTCCGCTGATGAATGAGGCATCTATTTCGCAGTCATGGCGTATTTGCAAGGGTTAAAACAAAAACGCCGGCAAGTGCCGGCGTGTTTCAGTGCGCGAGGATTCTCTGATCAGCTGTCTAGCTCGGGTTTCGGCAACGGGAGAAACGGAACGCCCTCGTCGGCGAGCTCTTTGGTCTCTTCAATTGTGGCAGTGCCGTGAATGGGGCGCTCCGCGGCTTCGCCCTTGTGAATCTGACGCGCTTCTTCAGCGAAGCGCGAACCCACATCTTCAAAGTTCTCTTTCACGTAGTGATGCACTTTGATGAGCATCTCATTGAATTCGGCTGGAGAGACTGCCGCAGGCGGCTGTTGCCGCGGCTTTTTTGCGGGGAGGTTTTCTTCCTTTTTTACGTGGACGGCACAGGCATGGGGAACTTTTTCGACTTTCGTGGTGCCGCAACTCGGACAAGAGATGAGCTTTTTGTCTCGTTGCTTTTGAAAGTCTTCGAAACTCGGAAACCAGCCTTCGAAGCGGTGTTTTTTCTTACACAGGAGATTGTAGATGACCATAAGGACTCGGTTAATATCAATAAGATTGCGCTGCCGAGTTGTCAACCCCTCGATACGCGCCTTGGCGCTACTCGGGGAGTCGGAGGTCCGACCGTCCTGAGTAGGCAGCGAATAGCGCTGCCTTATCATCGTCTACTCGGGGAACTCGGGTTGCCGATCGTCCTGACTAGGGAGCAGTAACGCTGCCGTATCGAAGAGTGCCCGCACAAAAGTTTGACCGAAGGGATGCCCATGCTAAGATCGCTCTTGATGTCCAAAACGATGACCGTCAAAGTGGTGCAAAAAATCGCGCAGGTGCCGCGCGCGGATTGGGACGCTCTGGTCGGGAACGCCACGCCTTTTTTGAAATGGGATTGGCTCGATAGCCTCGAGCAGTCGGGTTGCGTAAACGAGCGAAGCGGTTGGTTGCCGCAGCACGTCATTGTCGAGAACGGCGCGCGGGTGGTGGGCGCTTGCCCGATGTACTTGAAGCTTCACAGTATGGGCGAGTTCGTGTTCGATTACGAATGGGCTGAAGCGGCGCACCACGCCGGGATTCAGTATTATCCGAAG
>DATBEY010000358.1:0-7616 GCA_036558765.1 Binatia bacterium
CTCCACGTGATTCATAGCGATCGCAGTGTCGAATTGAACGCTGTAATCATTTGCCGCTCGTTGCTTGAACCTTCTGAACGTCTGATCCACCTCGGCTCGGTAATCGATTTCAGGTCCTGGCTTGCGAACCGTCACGCTACGGCCCTTTATGAATACACAGTACCGCACTGCGGCTAAGTCGGTTTTCAGCTTTTGGGTGTCCCCCAGCAGCGAGGTGAAATGGTCTGACTCGGCATAACTGTTTGAATAGTCCCTGAAGGCCAAAAACCCGCGAGACTTTAGATCGACAGCAGATATTCCGCGAACCAGATCGGCAACCGCATCGCAATAAATGTCTACCGCATCCAAAAATGAACTGTCCTTTTGCCATTTGTACTCAAGCTTGTCTGCTTCGGCGAGCTGTTCGCGCACCGCGCGCATCTGCTGCGCAAACCATTTGACGCTGTCGAAGACAACGCTGTCCTCAAGGTCCCGTATGATTTCCTGCCGATACTGGATCGCACCAGGATCGTGCAATGAACTGTAAAAGAAGGGTTTTAACTTATATTCTTCCTTCTCAGCGGTGATGGCGTCGATGACCTGGTTCAGATTTAAATCAAGAAAAAAATCGGGAGCTTCGGTTGTCTCGCTTGTCGCGGCATCTGCGGTTCTTTCAAAGAGGATACTCTGGAAGGGCATAGGAAACGGCGCAACAGCTCACGCTGCCGCTGAGCGGCCTGATCCGGCTGGTTGCTCCTCGGCGATTGAGTCGCGCTTGCTGAAGGCCACCGCGATGCCGAGAAGGATCGGGCATGCGATGACAATTGCGCCGCGTACGGTCCAGGAGATTTCTCGAATGGCAAACGGAGCCAGCGCTAGGTTTCCAACTACCCATATCGCCGAAATCAATAGAATCGCCCCTGTCCACTTTGTCGGTTTCATAGGATTTCTCTGTCAGTTCAATGCTCTCTTCTCTTCCTTTTTAAATATCCTCTTATACAAATCCTCACCGTAACTGGTGTCTAACGGCTCGCCTTCAATCAGTTTAAAAGTTCGGGTTCCGTCGCTCTGCCGTTCCGCGCGCAGAAAAATAGCGCTATCCAAGCCTTCATCGTAAAAACCTCGGGCAAAATCGTACAAATGGCTCACGAAGAAAACCTTGACTTGCTTCTCCACCAGTGCGGTGACGATCTGCCTCGCGATTTCCGAGCCTTCCCTTTCATTGGTGGCGGCAAAGGACTCGTTGAACAAGACGATCGAATTCGGTGTTATATGATCGACAATCTCGTTCATTCGGCTGAGCTCTTCGTCGAATTTGCCGCTTTTCATGCTGACGTCTTCTTCCCGTTTATAATGTGTGAACAGGCGGTCGCAAATATTCGCGCAAAAAGAATCCGCCGGCACAAACATGCCGCTTTGCATCATTAACTGAGCCAAGCCGATGCTGCGCAGGAAGGTTGACTTTCCGCCTTGGTTGGCGCCGGTGATGATCACAAGCTTTTTATCGTCCGCCCGGACATCGTTACCCATGACTTTTCGTTTCATGCTCAAGGCCAAGCAGACGTCGTATAGTCCATGAAATGAATGTTGACGGTCGGGGGCAGGCGCGGGTCTGGGGAAACAGATCGGCTCACCGATCTGTGTTAGACGGGCACGCAGGTTCAGGCAACCTATGTAAAAAGCCAATTCCGTCTTTAGCATGGAAAGAAAATTCAAAATGTGTTCCGCGGACTGCGCGACAGCATTAGCCACAAGGCTGGTCCCGCGCGCTTGAAGCTCCGACAACGCCTTCGCGCCGTTTTCGTCACGCGGGTGGAGCTGAAAAGTAAATCCGGCGGGTTTTTGCAAAAACACGCGGTCTATCCAACTTCGGTGGTTTTCCGAGGGCTTGCGCAGGATATAACGGATGCCTTTGTTTCCCTTTCCGAGCTCCGCGCTGATCAAAACTCCATCACGAAATTTTAGGTTTTTCAGATGTGTCTGGATCTCAGCAAAAAATTGGTCGTCCAGTTCTCTACGGAGCATGGCGAAAAGCGCGGTAAAACCCTCCGATTGAAATTGAATGGACTGTTCGCCGGCGATACGTCTCAGTTTTTTGAGAGTTCCGACAAACATCTGCAGCACTTCTATGGCGCTATACAAAACCGACGCGGTATACCGGCTGAAGATATTGAAGTAGGATTTTCGCTCGCTTTCGATGGCTTGGACCGCGGTAGCGTAGATCTCCCTCACAAGCGTGGCATTGTTGATACAATCCTTGAGAATATCTTGCCGGTAGAAAATCGTCTCCACATCATTGGACAAGCCGGACAACACCGCTTTTTTTGCCACCTCGAAGAGAAATTCATCACCGAGCGCCATGGCATTGAACAAGGTTGTGAGCTCAAGGTCTTGCATCAGGGCATCTTCGTTCGAAGGGAGTTTCTGCCGGTGATCGAAGCTAGCCGCGGCCAGGCTTAGGCGCGAGCCCACTTGGAAAGTCCGTGTGGCCGCGCGATCGTCCGCCGACAATTTTTGCGGCAGCTCAAAATCGCGGTCCTGGTACAGAAGAAACGTCTTCATGAATGGATACGCGCCCTCAAATCGCGGTAGGTCACGCGGTATTTCTCGGCAATTGAAATCGCGTAGGCGAGACCATCGGCCGGCTTTCTGACAACTTTAAAAGTTCGCAAGCTCGGATTCTCCGGAATTACCGTGCTCGCGACACTGACGGTCTTATCACTGAGCGAAGCCAGCTCCTCGATAAACGTCACACAGACAGAGAGCGAGTCCAGCTCGATTAGGCGTTGCAGCACTTTTTTACTTAAGAACAGCGCGTCATTGGCAGTAGTCGAGGTGAAAATTTCATTGATGATGACGATACTGTTCGGGCCGGCTTGTTCCAAAATTGCATGAATGCGGATGAGATCGTCCTCGAGCTTGCCGCGCAGATCTTTGATGTTTTCTTCTTTTTCGAAATGGGTCAGCAGCTTATCGAAAAGAAACAATCGCGCCTCCCGTCCCGGAACCGGACAGCCGAGAGCGCCGAGAAAATGCAATTGGCCGAACATGCGGGCGAAGGTGGTTTTCCCACCCTGGTTCGGGCCGCTCACCACAAAAATGCGCTCCTTGCCCTTCAGGTAAAAGTCATTGCAGATGATCGATGATTTCTCGTTGATGATCGTTTGAGCCAGAGCCAGATCGAACGCCTCGTTGGCAAAAATTTGTTTGTCGCGATCCGAAACCTGAGGATAGCAAAAACTCAGTTGAGCTTTTTTGAATCTTAACATGTACTCGAGATACGCCACGTAAAACTGTACTTCACGGTCGAACGCGCTCACCGTTTCATCGAGGTAATTGTTGTTTCTTGAACAATAATTCTTGAGCTCGGAAAAGATTTCCCGATAGAGCTGGCTCACAAACTCAAGCACCTTCGCCTCAATGTGATTCATCTCAGGCTCGGTCGGGAACTTAGCCCGGTAATCCTTGACCCCCGCTTGTTTGAATTTGGCGAAAGTATTTTCCACCTGAGCACTGTAATCCGCTTCAGAAGTATAGTTGCGTACCGTGAAACGGTCCCCTTTGATCAGCACGCAGTACTGGACCGACGCCAGATCGGCTTTAACTTTTTTCGTTTCTTGCACGAGCATGGTAAAAGCCGCGGACTGAGAGTAACTGCTGAGATACTCCCGCAAGCCCGCGAAGCCGCGCGATTTGACATCCAAACCGGATAAACTATGAGCCAGCGAAGCAACGGCATCGCAATAGATGTCTACGGCGTCTAAAAACCAGCTTTGCTTCTGCAGCTGGTAGTAGAGCTTATCCGCCTGCGCCAGATGCTGGCGCATGGCGCGCATTTCCTCTGCGAACGATTTGACGACCTCAAACAGCGCGCTGTTTTCCAGATCTTGTATTACTTCCTGACGATACCTGATGAGGTCTGCGTCGTGCAGAGACGTATAAAAAAATGGCTTGAGGTTGTACTCCTCCTTTCCGGCCGTAATTGCGTCCACAACCTGGTCGAGGTTTAGGTCGGCAAAAAAGTCGGGCGCCTGCGCCGTCTCTTTTTTATGCTCGGTGCTCGGGAAAAGAATACTGAAGCTCATAAGTCAAGGGATCCTGCGACGAAATCTCTCCGCTTGGCGATGGCTCGAGTTCAGCTTTTGTTTTTTCGGTGGCTGCCCGGGATGAAAGCGCCAAGAACGCCGACGTTCAAAAAGTTGGTTTTTACCTCTTTGCGTTTGCGAGACTTCCTCTCCTGAAGACAAAAAGCGCTGCGCCTTGATTTCGATCAGTCCGATTTTCGGATCACCAGTACCGAGCAGTGCGCATGATCGATCACCTTATCTACGGTCGCACCCAGGAAACGCCGTCTGACCGCTGCGTGAGGGTGGGTTCCGAGCACCAGGAGATCGACCTTTAATTCCTCGGCTACTCTCAAAATAGTTTCGGCCGGCTTACCGAACCCGATATGCCGAGTAGCGGCAACGCCGTGCCGCTCGAGCCCATTTGCCGCCTCATCGATTATTTTGGAATAGTAAGCTTGAGCCTGCTCTTTCTCCTCCTCCACTTCGCTTACCGTCTCGGCATATTCCGGTATTCTGCCAACCGCGAGAAGATGAAGATCGGCCTTCGCCACCTGAGCGATCTCCCGCGCTTTTTCGAGTGCCAGCTTGCTCCCTTCCGAACCATCATAGGCCACCAATATTCTTGTGAACATTTTACTCACCTCCTGCGGCATAGGTCTGTCTCAACTAATCCTCGCTCTCTTGTAAAGTCTGATTTGCGGCCGCGCGGGCAGATGTGCTGCTAGAAACTCGCTTTGACCTGACTTGCGCCGCAGCTTCGCGGCTCGGGAGAAAAAACGTTTGGGCAATTAAAGTCGGTACCACTGCGCTCAATATCACCACGGTGACCAAAACCGTATATTGAGTCTGAGTAATGAGATGGTTTTCTAGACCGAACAAGGCCGAGATCGTGCCAAAGGTAAGACCCGTCGCCATCAACAGCGTTGTGTAATTGCTTTCTTTGTTGGGAAGGCCGAAGGCACGCGCCAGCGGCCAGACGCCAATGAGTTTGGTCCCCAGTTTGACGAGTAAGAACATAATAACCAGCCCAATGCTGCTCATGAGTTCGGGCAAGGAGACGTAGAGCCCCGCCTTGATGAAATAGAAAGGTGTGAGCATCGTGAAAGCAATCGACCGCATCCGATGCACGAGTACTTTGTCTTGTAGAAAAACACCGGCTACCACAAGACCGGCGAGATAAGCCGGTAGAACGGCTTCGCTCTTGGCGGTAGTGGCCATGCCGCCGAGAAAGAACAGGACGAGGAACAGAAACTTCACTTCCGGCTCGCTCACCCGACTTTCACCGAAAGATTTAATAATCGCTTTAGTCCAACGCGGCAGGTACCACAGCATCACAGCCAGAACCGCAATGAATACGAGCATCCATTTGTTGAAGTCAGCGAAAAAAGCCCCGAGGGCGAGAACAGTGCCGAAATCGGTAACGAAGCATGCGGCGAGGATCAGCTTACCGAGATCCGTCGAGCTAAAACCTGACTCGACCATAACGGCATAGACCACCGCCACAGAAGTCGTGGACAAGGCGATCCCAGCGATAAGCGCACCATGGTAATCCCACCCGCTTACCCAATAGGCGAATGCCCAGGCTCCAAGGAAAGGAATCAGGAACGAAACCGCGCCGATCGTTAGACTTGCGCCCAGGTGCGCGCGGAGAGATTTCGGATCGATTTCCGCGCCGGCGAGAAATGTGAGTAAGCCCGCGCCGAAGGTGGCTAAGAAATTAATCCAGTCGTTCGGATGGAAGCCAAAAACATTGCCGGCAAGAATGCCCGCGCCAATTTCCAGGAGGGCAACTGAAACGCCGATGCGAATCGAAATGACGCTGGCGACGAAAGCCAAACCCATCCAGGCTGCTGCCATGAACCAAACATTCTGCATTGCTGTCTCCTCTCTCGTCGGAAGTCCTGCTGCAGAGGTTATCAGTCCAAGGCATATGGACGGTTTCACTCGCGGACCGCGAGTGCGGCGAACCTCATCGCCGGTGATACGTTATCGTCTCATTAGATCATTCTCCCCAGCACAAAACCCAAAAACACTCCGATCATGCCCACGACAAGGCTGCCGAACAGATTGCTGAATGCCAGTAAAAAACTGCCGTTCTGGATCAGTACCAAAGACTCATAGGTAAATGTCGAAAAAGTCGTATAGGCGCCGCAAAAACCGGTAGCGAAAAACAACCGATAGTTGGGATGAATGAAGGCGCGGTCCTGAAGAAACGCCATTAGGAATCCGAGTACTATTGCTCCGCTCATGTTGATAATGAACGTGCCGTACGGGAAGACCGTTCCGAATTTGTTCGCCGCCCACCCTGTTACCAAATACCGTGCGTTAGCGCCGAGAACACCACCGATGCCGATGACCAGATAAACCACTCCGCTCCGGATCCTCCCCTCAATTCTCTGCGGGCTGCTGATGTTCCTCAACCAGCGCGCTCAACAACTCACTCCTGCCGACGATCCCGACCAGTTTGCCGGTATCGTCCACGACAGGAAACCGCTTGATGTGTTTTTCCGCTGCGATCGCTAATGCGGTTCCTATCGATTCGTCGGCCCGAACAGTGATGGCCGGTTCCGTCATAAGATCTGCGGCGGTTTTTCCTCTTGCCTTTTGAAGATGGCTCCTGGCATTGGCGCTCCGCTGACCCAGCGGTAATTTGCTGACCAGCTGTTCCAAAACCCCCGGATGCGTTTCTGGACTCATTCGCGACACCAGATCAGTGTCGGAAATAACCCCGAGAACATGCAATTTCGAGTCGATGACCACTACGCGTTGATTGGGATCTTGGCTCAATAGCTCGAGCACTTGGGTCAGCGATGCGTCCCGAGTGACCATTGCGACCGTGGTATCCATGACGTCGCCGACGGTCCTGCCTTGGTTCTGACCATGAGCAGGACCTTTTCGAGTTACGAGTTGGGGGAGATGACCCGCCGCGACTGTCTTGAGAATATCAAAACGACTGAGAACTCCCAGTAGCCGTTTTTGCGAATCCACCACAGGTAATCGCTTGAGATTTCCTCGTCCCATGAGACGAGCCGCCTCGCTGAGCGAAGCCTGGGGGCTGATGGTCACCGGATTCCTCGTCATCACCTCGTCGACGCGCCGTCCACTTTCCCGGAGACGCTGGATCAACGATCGCGCTAGGTCCCGATCGGTGGCTCTCTTGAGATTGATGCTCACCTCCATGTCGCCACGTTCTAGCAAATCGGTATCGCTGACGATGCCAACCAACCGACCGGCATGATCAATGACAGGAAGAGCCGTATAGGGCTTGTCTAACAGCTTCTCTACCACTTCGGCCAGAGTGGCTTCGGGACGGACAGTAGAGACTTCCCGGGTCATTATCCCCTCGACTTTTACATCGGGCAGCCCTTCACGCAAAGTGGAAGAGTACTGATAGATATAGATATCCTCCACCGTGATTAGGCCCGCGGGAACCATCTCGGCCACCTTTGGCAATAACTGCTCAACTCGATCCGGGCGATCGACCCAAGTGATGACAACCGGGAGGTCCATAGAAAGCTCTAGCAAAGACGCCGTCTTGATCCGGCTGTTCGCGCCGAAACCGGCGATACC
>DATBEY010000359.1:0-13379 GCA_036558765.1 Binatia bacterium
CGAGCTCAAATACCACCCGGTGATCATTATCAAAGGGCATGGAACCGTAGCGATCGGCAAAGATTTTGAAGAAGCATTTCTGTTGACGGACTTGCTCGAAGAAGCCGTGCACTGTCAATTTTTCAAGGAGCGGCTGAGCGGTGCCACGGTAGCCGGCGGCGCGGCGCCTTCAAAGGTCCAACCCATGCCGATGGTTGCGTCAGGGGAGGACTTTGCGCTTTTTTCCGAAGAACACATGAAAGCGCTGGTGGATGGTGCAAACGCCGATACGGATTTTAGGTCTCACGGCGCCGAGACCCGTCTTACAACCTCTCTGACTCTTTTTCTCGAAGATCTCGAACGAGCATGGACGGTGCAATTTCGCGATGGCACCATTATCGCGCTCGAACCGGGAGACACCGGCGAATTTTTGATTAGCGGCAACGCGGAATGGTGGAATGCCGTGTTTAGCAACCGGATCGATCCATTCTTGGCGACGCAGCAAGGGAAGCTAAAACTCAAGCGCGGTGATCTGGCCGATCTCTCGCGCTGGTACAAACCATTTCAGAGGGCATTTGCGCTATGGCAAACGATCCCGATTCACTAGGCTTTTTTGCGGCGGTCGCCTTGGACCATATGGCGCGCCGGCAACCGCACAAGACCGCAGTCGTTTCTAAGGACGAGGAGATCACGTTCGCGGAGTTGAATCGTCGCGTGCATGCGCTGGCGGCGCATTTGCAAAAAGAAGATGTTCGGCAGGGTGATCGGGTCGGTATATTACTGCCGAATTCGACCGCAATTCCGTTGAGCTATTTCGCCACCCAGAAGATCGGCGCGGTGACGGTAATTCTCGATGCTCGGCTGAAAGGCAAGGAACTCCAAGCGGTTCTAAAAGACGCCGATCTGAAACTCTTGATTGTCCATGCGCAGTTGTTTAGCGAGATCGAAGAAGCGTTCAAAGCAATGGCGGCGATACCGCTGTGGGTCGTCGGTGGCCAAGGCGAACGGAGCTTCGAAGAGCGTTTCTGTGCGCCCGCTGAGACAATTTCGCCACCCCGCTTAAATTCCGCTGATGACGCGTTGATTCTCTATACCTCGGGCACTACCGGAGAACCCAAGGGGGTGGTTTTGAGTTATCAAAACCTAGCTCAATATCCTCAGGTGATGCGCAACATGGGCATCACTGACGGATCGACCGTTCGCGGCTGCATTCTGCCGATGTCGCACATTGTCGGGCCGGTGGTTTGCAATGAGCTCGCCGAACGAGGCTATACCCTCGTGATTTTCGACCAGATCAATCCGGTCACCTTGCTCGAGGGCATTCAGAAATATCGTGTGACTGTTTTCGAAAGCGTACCGATCGTTTTTCAATTGGTCTTGGGGGTAAAAAATCTCTCGAGCTATGATACGAGCAGCGTCAAAGTTGCCGCTATGATGGGCACGAGCATTCCGCTGCCCTTGTTAAACGCGTTTCAAACCGCACAACCTCATATAAAGGTGATTCAGGGTTATGGATTGACTGAAACCTCGCCGATGATCACTTTGGTGGAGCCGGATAAAGCGCAGGAAAAACTCGGCAGCATCGGTCGAGCTGTGCCCGGAGTCGAGGTCAAGATCGTGGACGAGAACGGGGAAGAGCTCGGGAATGAAGAACCGGGCGAAATCATTACACGCGGACCCCATGTGATGAAAGGCTACTTTCGCCGGCCTGACGCGACCGCGGCGCGCATTCGTGAGGGTTGGCTCTATACCGGCGATGTGGGCAAGCGCGACCGGGACGGCTATTTTTACCATCTCGGCCGACGGGACGATATGATTATCACCGGCGGACTGAATGTTTACCCGGCAGAGGTAGAGAATTTGATTTACACCTACCCGGGCGTACAGGAAGCCATCGTTTTTGCGATTCCAGATATCAAGCGCGGCCACGTGATCGGCGCCGCCGTCGTGGCCCGTGGAGGGGCCAATCTGGTTGAAAAGGAACTCCTCACTTTTTTGCGCGCTAATCTGGCAAACTTCAAAGTTCCAGACAAGATCGTGCTCCGCGAATCCCTACCGCGCACCTCCTCGGGCAAGACGGTGCGAGATGCTGCGGCATTACTCACCGATTGAGGGCTGCCTTGGTGGCGACTCGAGATGAAAGCCATGGCGATCCAAAATGCCGCCGGGTTGATCATTGCCGTGACGGAACAGCGAAACTGGATCGAAGTTCTTTTGCAAGGCGATCTGATGCACACCCGGACGGTTAATTTCCGTCGACCGGATGTTCGACATCTATGTCGAAGAGATTCCGCACAAGACGACTGTCTATGAACACCCACGAAGGATGATTTTTTTCACTGGACCTAAGATCTACAGATTGCGCGGGACGGCGATCGAGTTGTCGTGACCGGCGCCGCGGCGCGAGAAAGCCTGGCGTGATCCGGAAATCGGGGTCAATAGCGGGACGAAGTGACTACATCAGGCGCGATTCATTGAGCTAGTCACTAAGGAAAGGATACGAAGACAGCTGCAACAACCATTTGGCCTCCTGCCGCCGTTGATCTTTCCCTCGGCGCAGACGAAGTCCATGTTTGGCGCATTGACGCTTTTAGCAATGACACCAATCTCGGCTTCTGCGTCGCTCTCTTGTCAAAGGACGAGCAAGCTCGCGCCGCGCAGTTTAAGTTCGATACAGATCGCCGCCTGTTCACCGTCGCCCATGCCGCGCTGCGCTCGATCTGTGCCGGCTATTTGCGAACAACTCCCGGGAGCGTCGAATTTGCCGAAGGTCCGTACCGTAAGCCCAAGCTTTTATCCGATTCGCGGCTCGACCTGCGGTTCAATCTCTCCCACTCAGGAGAACTGGCGCTGATCGTTGTCGCGTTGAACCGCGAGGTTGGAGTGGATGTCGAGTTCATCAGAGATTTTGCATTCGATCAGGTCGCCGAGCGATTTTTCACCCCGCGCGAAGTCGCGGCTTTGCGGTCTCTGCCGCAGTCTCTACGGCGTTTAGCGTTTTATAAATGCTGGACGAGCAAGGAAGCTTTTTTAAAGGCGAAGGGCACCGGGCTGTCGGGGAAACTGGACGAGGTTGAGATCACCGCAATCGACGATGACGATATTCGGATCAGCGCGTTTGTGCCGGGCTGGTCATTGACGGAATTGCCTGCCGGCGAGGGCTATGTTGCGGCGGTGGTCAATCAGGGAGCGCCGGTCAGAGCACAGTTTTTTCGATGGGCTTCGACTTCCTACGCTACCTCAGTGAATGCGGCGAATGCGGCAGCGAAGTCGTAAGCGAGGCGGCCTTTCTCACCGCCACGTGCCCGCGCCCAAGCCCGTAGCAAGGGTTTCTACCACAAAGTACGGGAGCGGCTCGCCTGGGACCACGCCATCGTTGCCGTCGCGACCATCGTCGAGAGCAGCAGCGGCGCCGTGCACGATGCGCGTGTGGTGATGGGCGGCGTAGCGCCAATCCCCTGGCGCGCAGGGAAAGCCGAGGAGTTCTTGCGCGGCAAGGCGATTGACGAACCCAATGCCGAGCGCGCCGGTGAAGTTGCCCTGGAAGGTGCCAAGTCGCTCAAGGACAATAGCGACAAGATCAGAATAGCCCAGGATCTGATTCAGCGGGGCCTGCTCGCTTCGTCTAAGTCGGTTTATCGCGCCTCTGGAAACTGTCAAAACCGGCGGATCTCGCATCCCCTGTCCTTGCGGTTGACGGCTTCACGGTAAGCCCTTAGACTTGGGTGCCTTATGTTTCCGAAGCTGGCAAAATCACGCGGGTTTCAAGCCGCTGCGATTCTTCTGCCTCTGGTGGGCCTTTTTGTCCTGAAAGGTTTTGTTTCTCGGAGCGCGTCATCGTCTTTCAGCGCAGCTTCAGGGGCAACAGAGGGCTCCGATGGGATTGCGAAAATGCGCGCGAGCCTCGAGGCCGACCGCGCGCTGCTGGTCGAGTACGAGCAGAACCAAAGCAGGCTGCGCGCGGAAGTCATCACAAAGCGCAAGCTCCATCAGGACGGACAAATCTCGCAAGATGAAGTCAAAGAAGCGGAGCAAGCTTTCGTCGCCGCACTCAATCAGGTTTATGCCATGCGCCATTCCGTGCTCGAAACCGATATCGCTGTGACCGAAGCGGTACTCGGCGAAAAAGTGGAGCGGATGCCACCATTGCCGGTAAACGGTTTCAGTGAAAGCACCGACCTGACTCGTTTCAACGGGAGTTCTAAATGGTCGCTCAAGGAAGCGCCGCGGATTCAACGATATTTTGCCCAGAGTTTTGGGCGGCAGCTGCCCGTGACGGCTTTGGGACAATCCGAGACTCACAATCGGTTGGGTTTCGATCACCACGACTCGATGGATGTTGCCGTCCACCCCGACAGCACGGAAGGTAAAGCGCTCATTCAACAACTGCGCAAAATGGGGATTCCATTTATCGCGTTTCGGGGCGCGGTTCCCGGCGCATCCACGGGGCCTCACATCCACGTCGGTCGCCCATCGGGCCGGATTACGCGCGGTTGAAGCCGGCGCATTGGACGCCTGTTCCGTCATTCTGATGGTTTGCAAGCTTTAGAGAAGGCGAGGCTAGACCTGCGACTTCGAGCAAAGGCCGGCCTTGACCAAGAACCGCTTACTACCTAGACTCGAACACGACCGAACCATGAGGCAGGCGTTTGTTTCTCAAACGTAAAAAAACATTTTTAATATTGCTTTTGCTGCTGCACTCACCGCTTGGGGCGGCCGATGAGCGTTCACGCAATGCTTCCATAGCTCCGCGGGGCAACTCGAGCGAATCGGAGCTGACGCGCGCCCGTAACGAAGTCCTTCAAAAAATGCGGGAAACCCGGGAAGGAGCCGAGAAGCTTTTGGCGCTGCATGAAACCGCGCGGCAACGATCGGAGGAGGAATATGAGCGGCGGCGCGAACTGTATTATCAAGGGCTAATCGCTCGGAACGATGTGCTGCAAGCGGAACACTTGCTTGCTGAGGCGATCACCCGTGTGGAGGAAGATAAGCGCTGGTTGGCGGAAAGCGATATGGCGCTTACGGAATTCGCTCTGCGCGATGAGCTGCTGCGGTTGCCCCGTCTTTCAGCGGGCGGATACAGCGAGACTGGCTCACTGATTCGTTTTAATGGCGACACGGCATGGCGGCTAGCGGATACAGCGAAGATCGAAAAATTTTTCCTCAACACATTTGGTCACGCACTGCCGATCAGCGCACTGGGTCAGACTGCGACACATGAGCGTCTGCGATTCGACCACCGCAACGCCATGGACGTAGCACTTCATCCAGACAGCAAAGAAGGGCAATCTCTGCTGAACTATCTCCGCCAAGCAGGAATTCCTTTCATTGCGTTCAGAAATGCTGTGCCAGGCGCGGCAACCGGCGCTCATATTCATATCGGCAAGCCATCGCCGCGGGGCTGAAAGAATTAATCAGGCAATCGTGAATGTTATAGTGGTTAGGATGAGAGGTTTAACCTGATACCCGAGGCCGCCATTCCTCAGCCGGCGTCGACCGTGGTACTTTTACGGCCGAACGCGAACACCGGCTTCGATGTCTATTTGAATCGAAGGCCGAATCACTTGGATACCTATGCCGGTGTGTTCGTCTTTCCAGGGGGGCGAGTTGAAGAGAGCGATTGCTCCGCAGCGATGTTGGCCCGCACGCGTGGTGTTACCCCATTCGAAGCGCAGCAAAAGCTCGGCGTATCATTGCCAGAAGAAATTTGCCTGGGTTACTGGGTCGCAGCTGTAAGAGAAGTTTTCGAGGAAGTGGGAATTCACTTTTTGCTTTCCGGTCCGGAAATCTCTGATTCATCATCCGACGCTCTCTACCGACGAATGGCTGAACGCAGGGCGAATTTACAAAACGGGGAAATCAGCTTTGCCGAGCTACTCGCATCCGAACGGGTATATTGTGATTTGAGCCGTTTGACCTATTTTTTTCACCGCGTGACCCCCGAACACTATCGGGTGAGATTTGATACACGATTTTACATTGCGGCTCTTCCGCCCGAGCAAAGTCCGCTGGCCATCTCTGAGGAAGTTGCTGAGAGCCTGTGGATTTCGCCTCAACTCGCGCTCGAGCGCTTTGCTCAGAATGGGTTTCCCATGATGCCGCCAACCGTGATGGTGTTGCGCACTCTGGCTAAGTATCGCTCCTGGACAGAATTGCGCGAAATTTTTGACGTTTGTTAAGTTGGGGAAAGACCCAGTTCTCGGCCAGCGACACCTTTTTTAAAAGCTCGTCGGTTTTCGTTTCACTTACTCGGTCGGTCCGGATTGCAAGTGCCGTTTTGTCCTTAATGGCACTATCCTTGCTCCGCTACAGCTAATTGCCCGTGTGAGTTCCTTGTGTTATGGCTAGATTAATTTCGACACTCCGGAGAGACTCGAGACATTGTCGCATCCTCTCGCACCCAGTCGATCGATTGCTTCGTAATTTCGTCAAATAAGAGCAGCGGGTTATGAACAATCCAACGCCCACCGCGGGGAGCATCGCCTATTTCTCCATGGACATCGCCGTGGATTCAAAAATCCCGACTTATAGCGGTGGTTTGGGTGTTTTAGCCGGTGATATGTTGCGTTCCGCCGCTGATCTGGCGATTCCGATGGTTGCCGTGTCTTTGGTTCATCGCAAGGGTTATTTCGACCAACGCCTCGATGCGGGCGGAAATCAGCTGGAGAGCCCGGCTAAATGGTCCCCGGAGAGCCAGCTGGCGCGTGTATCAACAAGGATTATTGTGGCACTGGAAGGGCGCGAAGTGCGCGTGAGTGCCTGGAAGTACTTGTTTCAGGGCGTCACCGGATACTCTGTTCCGCTTTATTTTCTCGATACAGATCTGGAGGAAAACGATCCTGCAGATCGAGGCCTTACGGATTTTCTCTACGGCGGTGATGAGCGGTATCGATTGTGCCAGGAAGTCATTTTGGGGATCGGCGGCGTCGCCATGTTGCGTGCTCTCGGCTATGCCGAGATTGGCGTTTTTCACATGAACGAAGGACATTCGGCGTTGGCGACGCTTGCGTTGATGGAAGAAAACGCGGGCGGCTTGCCGGATCGAAATTATACCGAATTGGAAGTGAACGCCGTCCGACGCCGCTGTGTATTTACGACCCACACACCGGTCCCTGCAGGTCATGACCGATTCAACGCCGATCTCGTGACTCAGGTTTTGGGCAAACAGCGTGCTGATGCGCTGACACGCTTGTCCGTTATGGATGGCGCTCTGAACATGACGGAACTGGCGCTCAGGTTCTCTGGGTTCGTCAACGGCGTATCTTTGCGTCATGGCGAAATTTCCCGGGCGATGTTTCCCAACTATACGATCGAGGCTATCACCAACGGCGTGCACGCAGCGACCTGGGCGAGCGCTCCATTCGCGGAGCTTTATGATCGAGTACTGCCGCAATGGCGCCGGGACAACTGCTATTTGCGCTATGCGATCGATATACCGCTTGCGGTCATCCGGCAAACGCATCTGGAGGCCAAAAAGGAACTGCTTAATCATGTTCGATGGCTCACCGGGGTTCAGCTCGACGAAAGGGTTTTTACATTGGGTTTCGCCCGCCGGGCAACTGCGTACAAAAGGGGCGATCTGTTTTTTACGGATCGGGAACGTCTGAAGCAGATTGCCCGTCAAGTCGGCCCGATGCAGCTCATCTATGCCGGGAAGGCGCATCCTCGGGACGAGGGGGGCAAGGCGATTATTCGCCGGATTTTCGAGTCGGCGGCGGTGCTCGCCAGCGATGTGCGGGTAGTCTATCTGGAAAACTATGATATGGCGCTCGGAAAGCTACTTAGTTCAGGCGTCGACGTTTGGCTCAACACGCCTCTTCGTCCGCAGGAAGCTTCAGGAACGAGCGGCATGAAAGCAGCCTTGAACGGTGTGCCCAGCTTCAGCGTTCTGGATGGTTGGTGGGTCGAAGGTCATGTGGAAGGTGTCACTGGCTGGTCCATCGGCGATAGCGGTATGGAAAACAATTCCAACGCGGAAGCGCTCTCGCTGTACGATAAATTAGCTGAAGTTATCCTGCCGCTGTACTACAAGGATGCAGATAAATTCGCGCGGGTGATGCGCTCGGCCATCGCGCTGAATGGCTCGTATTTCAATACCCAACGGATGATCTTCCAATATGTGAGGAATGCTTACGGCAATGTCGGCGCTCTGGACGGCCAATCGGATTGAAGTTGGCTGTGAGGGTAGAACCTGTCAGTGCTTCTGCTCGCCGCGCAGTTTCCACTCCAAGCCGTCAATAATACACTCGATACTAGCCTGAAGAATATCGGCGGCGACTCCCACAGTTCCCCAACGATCTCGATCGTCGGTGAAAATTCCCAAAACCCGCACCAGTGCGGCTGCGCCGTATTCCTCGTCGCTTTCGACCGTACCGTGCAGTAAGCGCACGTCGAAATCCACCAAACGAACCTCGGCGAGCTGGGGATAGTGTTTTTCGAGAACTTTTCGCATGGCGTTATCGACGGCATGCACCGGCCCCCGTCCAGTGGCGGCGACGAGCTCTTCGGCGCCGAACATCTCAATCAATAGACTGGCTTCGGTGGTGCTCCGTAAAGATTCGTTCGCGCGAAAATCGACTTGATCGTCGATTTTGCAACGCAGCACGCGAAACGGCTTCAAATAATCATCGCGTTTACGGATCGACATGAGCTCGAAGGAAGCCCATGCACCATCGAGGCGAAAAAATTCTTCCTTTAATTCTCTTGCCATGTCCTTCTCCCTTACCGACTGTTGCTCCAATGCTACTTGAGCCAAGCCCAACCCGCTCGCTTCAAATGCCTAAAAAGCGAGATATCGTGCTGCCGCGCATGAGGATCTATTGCCAATTCCGAGGCTGCAAACCCGTGATGTAAACAAGGCAACAGCCGTACTCTATAGCGAGCCGACCACGCATAGCTAATTCGGCAGCGGCGTACGTTCTGATTAAAAGCACCTTTTCACATTATGGCAACTTTGGTATCATTCTGGCGTGGCGATGCAAGACCGAGATTCCAACCCCCGGCTGCAGGATTTTTTCGTTAAAATTGTGCGTCAGAGTTTTTGGCAATTGGGAATTTACGATGCCACCGTGGCCGGCTATGTCGCCGACGTACTCGCCGCTTTTGCTCGTACAGATAATCTTTACAAACTTCGCGGACGGACGGGTCGAAAGATCGACAGCGTCGCGGAAATCTTGCTGCGGCAGCCGCTCGCGCGTAACGATGAGACCGATGTTCTGCGGGAGCGCTCGTTACGTAAGTATGTCGGTGATTATGCGCTGTTCATGAGCGGCATGTTTCGAAAGCACGTAGAAGGCAGCGGATCCCTCGATTATTACATTCAGGAAGGCAGCCGTTCCTACTGGACGGTTTCGGAGCTCGATCTCTCGCTCTACCGTACAGGCTACTTCCTGTATCAAGAGCTCTCGAAAAAATTCGAATACTATTCCGGTGCGCTCGACTATACGCGCAAAGCCTACTTTGCCGCGGCTCCCGGAGAGGATCCGTTTTCTGGGTTTGTGCGCCAAATCGAAGGCTGGATGAAGGTCAATTTAACCGAAAATTAGTCGGCATTGACCTAAATGAAGCGCCGTTTGTTCCGCCAGCCAGACTAATCATGAAAGCTTTACGTGCTACTCTATTTGCGACAGTGATTTGCCTTGGTCTTTTGACGGGCACATTTCTTTACAACATCTTCTATTCGAGTCCCGCAGCGGAAGCTCTACCGGCGGAAGTTCGGATTGAACAGGGCGACTCTTTCCTTATCGTTGCACGCAAACTGCGGGCGCAAAATATTATTTCAAATGCAATCTTTTTTTCGCTTTGGGCGCGTGTTGTCGGCTTCGACAAAAAGATTCATCAGGGTCTCTATCGTTTTACTGATGCAGTCTCGCCGCGGGAAGTTTTGGAACGGCTGGTCACGGGTAAGGGCATTTTTCAAATCGTGACCATACCTGAAGGTCTGACAGTGAGAGAAATTGCCGAGTTGCTGGACAAAATGCAGATTGCCAGCGAGGAGAAGATTCTCGAAGCAGCTAGCGACCCAGCGCTGCTGGCGACGCTGGGATTACAGGGCAAAGGAATAGAAGGCTATCTTTTCCCGAATACTTATCATTTCGTTCCGGGCACGCCTGAGCGAGATATTCTGCTCACCATGACCGAGCAGTTTCGAAAATCCGTGCAGCCGCTTTTGAACCAAAACGTATCGGAGATGACGCCGCACGAAGTCGTGACGCTGGCCTCGATTATAGAAAAAGAGACCGGAGTTGAATCGGAGCGGCCGCTCGTCTCCGCAGTTTTCCACAATCGGCTAAGACAGCAAATGCCGCTGCAGAGCGACCCCACGGTCATTTACGGACTGAAGGATTTCAATGGGAATTTGACTCGCAAGGATCTCAACGATCCGAGTCCGTACAATACCTACAAAGTTGCCGCGCTGCCTCCCGGTCCCATTTGCAATCCAAGCTTGTCTGCTATTCGCGCCGCATTGTATCCGGCTCATGTTCCATATCTGTATTTCGTCTCCAAGAACGACGGTACTCATCTGTTCTCCGAAACCATCGAGGCGCACAATCACGCGGTCCGGACGTATCAACCTGTTCGTGAGCCGGCGGCGCGCTTGAGGTCTGTCGGTCGCCACTAAGACTCTCGCTTAAGCCCTTAGCACCGGCATGATATAGTCGTCTGAAATGCAGGCACAGCCTCAATCACAGGAGCGTAGCGGAGCGGAAATTCTCCTCGATCGCTTAGCCGCGAAGTTAAACCGACACGCGCTCTGGGACACTCTACTTTTGATTGTGCCGCCCTTTGGCGCGGCGATTTACGCGCTTCTAATGCTGTTGCGCGGGACCGAGATGGATTCCTGGGCCATCGGACTCATCGTGATTCTTTCGGTTGCAGCAGCTATGGTTGCGACGAGGTTTTACTATCGTCTACATACGCCGAATATCCCCAAGGTGGCGCAACTCGCCGACCGACAGTCCGGCGCCAAAGATCATTTTCTAACGTTAGCGACACTCCCGTCGGGGAATTATCCCGTCTCGTTTATAACGCGGCTGCGCCGCGAGAGTAGCGCATTCGGTAATCGGATCGAAATCAAACGGGATTTTCCTTACAAGATTAAACGGTCGGCGTATGGAGCTATGGGCGCTTCGCTAATTGCAGTGCTTTTGATTCAGCTCATCGCCCCAATCGTTCGCGGCGGAGCTCGAGTTGCGCCGGTTACAGCTCGGCTTCATGAGCTCGCTGACAAAATGGCGGCAAAACCGGAGCTTAAATCGCTGGCGAGGAAACTCGAAGCACTTGCGGCAAAGCTCGAAGATCCAAAAGCGAGCGCTCAAGAGAAGCAGCAACTGGCGCAGGAATTGGAAAAACAGATCGAGGAGCAGGAAAAGCGAGAAGACACGCAAGAGAATCGTAATTTGCTGGGCGAAGCATCCGGCGCTCTGGAGGGAGGAGTAGAGCAACAAGTCGCGAGCGCAAAATCAAGTAAGGAACAGGAAAAAGGTGGCGCAGGGATTCAGAGTAATTTACCGCAGAAAGGCCAGGGACAAAGCAAAGAAAACCAAGGCGCCGGGGCGGGTAAGGGCGATTCAAAAACAGAAGCCAAGTCCGATTTGCAGCAAGGAAACACTGGCACGCCAAAACCCAACGAGCCCGCGCAGCAGAAAAATCCGCAGCAAGGCGAGACCGCGGATCGCAACCAGACAGATCCGAAGCAGATGAACAAAGAGCCGACCAAGGAACAAGCCGGAAAAACCCAGGGCGGATCCAAAGAAGGAGCGGGTACGCAACAGGCATCGGATCAACCACCACCGCAAGGCGTGTCGCCGGCGGACCGGTTCTACCCGTCGGGTGAGGGCAAACAAAGCCTGCAGGGCGCAGGCTATGTCACTGTACAGTTGCCTGAAGAGATTGCGGCGGACGGAAAATTCGAGAGCCGTCCAGGTAAGGATTCAAAGGGCGGCCGGAGTCGGTTGCAAGTTCCAGTGAGCAACGTGCCGCTCCCGGCTCACATCCCCAATGCTGCGAGCGAGAAACAACAACTCCCCATCGAATATCGCGGCATGATTCGCTGATGGAAGGGCGCTTGATGCAACCGGAGCAGTTTCAACAGGTGTTCAACCGCCTTGAGGCGGAAGTGCAAAAAGTTATCGTCGGGCACCACGATTTGATCCGCGAAATTTTGATCGCGTTTTTTGCCGGCGGACATGTGCTTTTGGAAGGTGTGCCCGGTTTAGGCAAAACATTGCTGGTCAAGGCGTTAACTCATGCGCTCGGAATGTCGTTCAAGCGAATTCAGTTCACGCCGGACTTGATGCCGTCCGATATTGTCGGCACCGAAGTATTGACCGACACGAGCGGACGGCGTGAGTTTCAGTTCAAAAAAGGTCCCATTTTCGCTCACGTGGTGCTGGCGGATGAAATCAATCGAGCTACGCCGAAGACTCAATCGGCGGTGCTCGAAGCGATGGAAGAAAAACAGGTCACCGTGTTCGGCGAATCGCATGTTCTCGCGTCCCCATTTATTGTGCTCGCAACCCAAAATCCGATCGAGCTCGAAGGCACCTATCCGTTGCCCGAGGCGCAGCTCGATCGATTCTTTTTCAAGCTCCTGGTGATGCCGCCGGCGCCGCCGGAGCTGCGTGAGATTCTCAAGCGCACAACGGGAGCAGAAATACCTGATGCGGGTCGAGTTTTGCCCGATGATAACGGGGATCTCGTGAACGCGATGAAACAGCTTTTGCGTCAGGTGATGATCGCCCCGCCGATCGAAGACTACGTCGTGCGACTCGTGCATGCCACGCAGTCGGATGGACAAAACGGCGCAGCGGCGAAAACGTCCGTCAAGCAATATATCCGCTTCGGCTCCAGCCCGCGTGGTGCGCAAGCAATTATCCTCGGGGCCAAAGGAAATGCCTTGGTCGAAGGACGCGTGCACGTGAGCTATGAGGATGTCGAAAAAATCACGCTGCCGGCGCTACGCCACCGAATTATTCTCAATTTCCAAGCCGAAGCGGAAAACATCACGGCCGATCAGGTGATTGGCGAAGTGATGAAGCAGGTCCCCAGGCAATAAGTTCCCGAGTCACTCGATCTTATTTTTGATCGCCGGAAGGCTTTTCAGGTAATCGGCAACGGCCGAGGCGTCCTCTTTTTTCATGTCTTTATAGCCGTAGGGTGCGCCCTGAATCACTTCATACATGAGTCCTTGCACGTTATCGAGATCGGGTTTGGTGCCCGAGTGCAATAACTCGACAATGTCTTCCCGTTTCCATTCGCCGATTCCGGTCTCGTTGTCCGGCGTAATGTTGGGCACGGCATTACCAAGCGGTCCGATTTTTTTCGATGCGCCGGCAAGGTAAAGAGATTGATTGGGCACTCCCATCGAGTTCCGCGGCGTATGACAGTCGCTGCAGATC
>DATBEY010000360.1:0-8137 GCA_036558765.1 Binatia bacterium
GAAAATCGTGACTAACCGGCAGGATCCGGTCTGGCGATTTCTGCTGCCGAGTTTTCTATTCATCGGCTTGTTTTCTCTTTACCCGATCATTGAATCTTTTCGTCTGAGTTTTTATCGGATGATATTGACGATGCCGTGGCTGGGCGCGAAATTCGTCGGCTGGGAAAATTATTGGGATCTCGCCACCGATTCGGTCGCGCGCGGCTCACTTGTCACCTCCCTGTTATTCGTTGCGGTGACAACCCCGATCGAAGTGCTCGTGGGGCTCGCCATGGCGCTGGTGTTGAACGAGTCGTTTCGCGGGCGCGGCTGGCTTCGGGCGATTGTCCTTATTCCATGGGCAGTGCCCACTGTGGTTTCTTCGCAAATGTGGCGGTTCATCTTCAACGACCGTTACGGGCTGTTTAATTATCTTCTTTTCGGCAGCGCCACGGAGAATTACTGGGCGCCGCTCGCCGAGCCGGGATTGGCCCTGATGGCAGTCATGCTGGCGGACATCTGGAAAACCAGCTCGTTTGCCGGCTTGATCCTACTTGCCGGGTTACAGGGAATACCCCGTGACCTTTATGAAGCCGCCGATATCGACGGCGCGACCGCTTGGCAGAAGTTTCGGCATGTGACTTTGCCGTTGCTCAAACCCGCTTTGCTTTTGGCCTTGCTGTTTCGCACCATCGATGCGCTCAAAGTTTTCGATCTGGTGTTCGTCATGACCCAGGGCGGGCCAGCGGACACCACAAACATTTTGCAATTTTACGGTTACAAGAAGATTTTTGCCGAAGGCATGATCGGTTACGGATCGGCGATTGCGGTGGTCGTATTCGCCATATCGCTGCTCCTGTCGATACTCTATTTGCGGGTGAGCGGCGCGGGAATCATCAGACGGGAACCTGCAGCATGAAAAAGCTTGCATTCGCCGGAGCGGTGCTTTGGATCGGAGCATTCACTCTGCTGCCATTTTTGTGGTTTCTCCTCACCTCTTGGAAAAGCGCCGGCGAAATCACCGCTATACCGCCGGTGATTTGGCCGAGTTTTCGCTGGAACAATTATCGAGCCGCGATCGTGGAGTACGGTCTGCTGCATTATATAGTGAACAGCGCGGTGGTGGCGACGGCGACCACGGTCATCAGTATTTTTGTCGCGTCCCTGGCGTCGTTTGCCCTCGCACGGTTCAGATTACAGTGGGCGCGGTACTACTTGATGTTATTGCTGGCGTTATCGATGTTTCCCCAAATTGCCATCGCCGGCCCGGTCTGGCGCCTGCTAAGCTTTGTCGGCTGGCTCAATAGCTATCACGGCATTGTTGCGGCCTATATCGCTTTTGCGCTGCCATTTGCGGTCTGGGTGCTCACGACGTTTTTTGAGGAATTGCCGTACGATATCGAAGAGGCGGCTCTCATCGATGGCTGCACCCGCTGGCAAGCGCTGCGGCTGATCGTGTTTCCGCTGGCCGCACCGGGAATTTTTACGGCGGCAATTCTGGTTTTCATTCAAGCTTGGAACGAATTTTTCTTCGCGTTGATCATCTTGACCTATCCGGCGCTGCAGACACTGCCGGTGGGAATAGCGCTTTTTCCGGGCGAATACACGATGCCTTGGGGGGAAATTGCTGCTGCTTCGACGGTGGCGACGGTGCCGCTTATTGCTCTGACGCTAATGTTCCAGCGACGCATCGTCCAGGGACTTTCGGCGGGAGCCGTAAAGGGATGAGTACAACCCTACGGAGGAACCGATCGGCTCTCTAAGCGTCCACCAAATTGTGAAGAAATTCGGCGCTACCAGCGTTCTGGAAGACATTTCTTTCGAGGCCGCCGACGGGGAATTCTGCGTCCTGCTCGGTCCTTCAGGGTGCGGCAAGACGACACTGCTGCGAATTATCGCCGGGCTCGAGTCCGCCAATGGAGGCACCGTCCATATCGATGAGCAGCGCGTGGATCTTTTACCACCTCGGGACCGCGACGTTGCATTCGTGTTTCAAAACTATGCGCTTTACCCCCACATGACCGTAGCCGAAAATCTCGGGTTTTCTTTACGCCTGCGCGGTGCACCTCAAAAAGAAATAAAGGAGCGGATCGCTGAGATCGCGCGCTTGCTGGAGCTCGGTAGCCAACTGGACCGCAAACCGCAACAATTGAGCGGGGGGCAACGACAACGAGTGGCGCTCGGGCGCGCCATCGTGCGCCAGCCCAAACTGTTTCTTTTCGACGAGCCGCTCTCGAATCTCGACGCGACCTTGCGCTCCAACATGCGTGTCGAGCTCGCCCGGCTCCATGCGCGGCTGCGCGCGACCATGGTTTACGTTACGCATGATCAGGCCGAGGCCATGACACTCGGTGAGAAAATCATCGTGCTCAATCGCGGGCAGATTCAACAAATTGGCACGCCGGCAGAGACCTACCATCGTCCGGGCAATTTATTTGTCGCCGGTTTCGTCGGTCAGCCGCAGATGAATTTCATTCAAGGTCGAGTGATTGACGGTAGCGTTCTGGTGGCCAAATCGGGAATGAATTTGGATCTGACTCGGATTTTGCTCGACGACCGGCTAAAAGTTTCACCCATCGACTTCACGATCGGTATACGCCCGGAAGACCTGCGCCCATGCTCGCGCAGCGAAGCCTGGTTTAGCGGCATCGCTGATTTTGTCGAGGATCTCGGTTCAGACTGCTTCGTTCACGTTATGGCGAACGGAGAAAAGCTGATTGCCCGTGCGGCGGGACGAACGCCGATCAGGCGGGGCGATGAGGTTTTCTTACACAGCGAGCCGGAGCGGGTGCATATATTCCACGGCGATAAACGCGTGGAATAGGTTTCGACTCACATCAGCGCAGCAGCCCGACATAAATCCCCGCAATGATCGCAGTGGTGATGACGCCGGCCACGTTCGGTCCCATCGCGAAGGGAAGAATGATTGCATGCTTGTTGGCGGCGAGGGCGCATTTTTGAGCGACTTTGGCGGTGGTGGGAACGCAGGAGACCCCGGCGATACCGATTAACGGGTTAATTTTCCCGCCGGAAAGCTTGTAGGCGATCAGGCCGGAAGCGATGCCACCCAACCCTGAAAGAATAATCGCAACCAATCCCAGAACCATGATCAACAAAACGCGCGCATCGGTCACCACGTAAAAGCTGAAAAGCGCGCCGAGCACGAATCCGAGAAAAAACGTAGATCCGGTCAGCATCACTTCATCCAGAAATCGCTGATAGCGCGGCAAGTCCGCTTCGCGGACCATCACGCCGATAAAAAATGACGCGAACAGCGGCGCCGCGACCGGAAACAAAATCGAAAGAACGGCGGCGGCAAGCACAGAAAAGACCAGTTTTTGCCGTGCCGATACCTTGGGAATCGAATGCAAGTCCATGGCGATGCCCTGGAGGCGCTTGGGAATAATGAGCTTGATCATATAGGGATAGAGCGCATAAGTGATGCTCAGATAAACGTAGGCGACCACCGAAATCGGGACGAACAGTTTTTTCGCAAGCTCGAGGGAAGTGAACAAAACCATGGGCCCGTCGGCGCCGCCGACGATAGCGATGGCGGCTGCCTCTTTGTAGTTAAAACCGAGGCCAACCGCGAGGGGAAAGGTCAAAATCGAGCCTAGCTCTGCGCCAATGGCGATCAAGAGACTGGTCAGAGGCGACGCGATCAAATAGTCGAGCGGCGTAATCACGCCGATGCCCATGAAGACGAGACAGGCGATCAGGCCGTTGGAAAACATCAGATTATAAATCGGCTGGAGAAAAAAAATTTGCATGCTGTTGACGACCTTTTCGGGGTCCGCGAGCATGGGATCGACGAACAGATTGGCGAGCTTTCCTTCGATGGTGAGGGTCGCGCCGTTTACTAAAACCATAGCGAGCCCCATCGGCATCAGCACCATCGGGTCGAGAATGTCTCGGGCACTTAAGTAGATCAGGAGCAACCCCGTAATGATTAGGACCAGTCGGATCACAATCGTTTGTGCATCCATCTGGCCGAATGTCGATAGGCCTTCGAAGATATGAGCAGCTTGCGTTAGCACGATTCGTCTCCGTTTGGTGATGTAGCGATTCGCATGCCGGAAAAGACTTCGCGCCGACGCTGGAAATGACACACGTTGATCAACCGGAAAGAAAATTCGGAATTTCCTAAAGTAGAATACCAGCTCAAGGCGTAGATTTCGCGCGCTCGCTCGAGACCCAGCGGATGGTTAAGATCACGAGCCAGACCAGCAGCGTCACGGCAATACTAAGCCCATAAACTCCCATGACATATTCCAATGCCACCAACATTCTTCTTCCTGTGGGCGAAGTTGACAATCCAACCTGCTGGAACTTCAATCTGACCGGCAGGTCGGGACTCTGCTACGTCCGGAAATATAGTGTCGACGGGGATGTTGCGGTCATAGGAGCGCAATATATCACGGCGAAGCTGATTCACAATCGGCGCAAGCCGTGCAGGCAGAGCCAGTGCAGGCAGTCTTGGAGTAACTCGCGGAGAGGAAACTCGAACCGCTGCATTACTGCAATTTCTTAGTGCGAAGTTGCAGGCAAGCCGCTCGCTTGAGCGACTATCTTGTCGAGGGTCTGGTCGAGGTCGAGGGGTCGATTAATGCGTTTTTCGTCACGCTCAGGAACCAACGCATAAATTTCCAGGCGGTTCCCTTCGGGATCGAGAAAGTAGCACGACACCGTATTGCCCATTTCTTCGTAAGCATGGCTGACACAGTGATCGATCGTTACACCGAGCGCTTTGAAGCGTTCGTAGTACTCCTTCACGTCTGCAGGCGCGTCCACGCGCCAGGCGATATGGGCGATGATTTTGGCATTGCCCTCGCGTCCCTTCGTGAGCGCAAGTTGATGATCCTCGATTTTGGGGTCAGGTGTGAGAAACACCATACGACCCGGGTACTCGCGATATTTGACGAGCCCGAGAACGTCGCGATAAAAGGCGACCATTTTTTCCAGGTCATTGACGTGAAGCACCACATGGCTGAGTCCTTTGATCGTCGGCATAATTCCTCCTCGCTGGGTCTTAGCTACATCTGAATTGGAGCCAGTTTAAAGTCGTCTCTCCCGAAAGTTATCCGATCAATTTAGGATCTGTCAATCGAAACCGCGCGGGAGGAATTTGCTTTCTGCGTGAACGGGCCTTAACATATGCGCACCGAATTCTTTAAAGAGGAAACTTTAGCGCCGGTGATTGCCGCCTAAGCCGCCAATTCGTCAGCAGTCAATGTGTCCTGGGAGGAAACGAGATTTGAAGAAACGAGAGATCGGAGTGATCGAAGGATTCTTTCTATGTTTATTTGACTCGCATACGGTTCGACTGCAGACGAGCCAATGGAAACGAGGACTTCTGGTATTTAGCAGCGGTGTCTGTATCGAGCTTGCTGCGCTGCCCTTTTTGGCTGGTCTGATCGGTTGGGAATTCCCATGGTTTGCCTGGTTGTTGACCGCATTTTTCGGT
This sequence comes from Binatia bacterium, assembly GCA_036558765.1. GTDB lineage: Bacteria > Desulfobacterota > Binatia > UBA9968 > UBA9968 > DP-20. Next base: position 5,444 of record DATBEY010000360.1, read on the forward strand.
CCCCTCGGGTTGCTTGGTTTATATGCCAGTAAGTTCGGGGATGACCGTCTGGTCGAATCGCTGCTGGTCATTCCAAAGCTGGATCTGGGTTTCTAGGGTCATGGCAAATTGAGCAATCTTGATTCGCGGTTTTATGCCTGCTAGCTGTGATTACCGGGGTTACGGTGACGGTCGATAACAAAACTTTCTTTCTGCATCGCTGGTCTGGCTTCATTACCGCGGCGTTCTTCCTGACGTTCCTGATTTGCTCAACGCCCCATCAAGTTCATCACGTTTTCGACCACCTTCAGCATTCCGAGCAAGATTCTGATCATCACACCAGCACCGATGAGCGGCCTTCCGGCAAACAGAACTCGACCTGCGTCTTCGAGTCAGTTGCGAGCCGTTGCCATGCAAATGCCACTTCATTCGTTGAGCTGTCGGAATTTGCGGCTCCGATCCAGTTTTTCATGGGAATTACGAAAAGTGCCGGCCATCAGCGATTTATTCCAGCGATTTTCCAAATTCGGGCTCCTCCTGCTTCAGATCTAGTCGCACAATTCTAAAGCTAGCCAGTTTCGCTGTTTCGGCATAAGTCCTGCCGAACCGGCGAAACCACTAATTATCCGGTGCTGTGCTGCGTATAGAGTCAGGGAAAACTGGCCCCATACGAAGCGTCTCTGCTCGATACGGAGAGATTGTTATGAAACCTTGGCGTTCGGCCGTTTGCCGCGGCGCATTCACTAACGTTTGGTTTTTCATCATTGCGCTTGTTTCCGCGGTCCCGGTGGAAGCTGTCGATTCTGGGCCGTTCGCCTTCAATCCGGAAGTGCAGTTGGGCCGGCGCAGTAACAACCCCTCCACACCTTTTTTGCGCCTTGCTCCCGATGGGCGCTTGTTTGCGGTTTGGACCGAGGACGACAAGCGGAGTACCGCGACGACAAAGCCCGAGATCGCTGCGCCTCAACATGAATCGCACATGAAGATGACACCATCTCCGATGCGGATCGCTTTGCTCGCGTCGTCAAAGGACGGCGGCAAAACGTGGACGAGTCCGAAACAGGTTAATTCCGCGGTAGAAGCGATCGAAGGTGAGGAAGGCGGGCCGCGACTCGCTTTCGACAAAAATAACCGGGCTTACGTTGTCTGGTCGGTTCCGAACGAAAAGGGCGATAAGACCAGAGCGAACATTCGTTTCGCCATGGAGGACGGTAAGGGCGGCTTCACGCCGGCCAAGACCTTAAACGAACTGAAAAATACCGCTCGGTTTCCGATCATCGAAACCACGGCGGACGATTCTTTGTTCGTCGGTTGGATCGACAGACGAGTCGATAACCCGATACCGCGTTCGCTTTACCTGAAGCGGCTCAGCGTGAAGGGTGACGAGCTGACGAGCAGCTATAAGATTGGCGGCGGGCTTTGCGAGTGCTGCCGATTGGGCATCGCTTTCGCGGACGGCGGAAAAACAGTTTACGTCGCCGATCGCCAGGTGAGCGAGCAACAGATTCGTAACCATGCCCTGCGTAAATCGACGGACGGCGGCCGGACATTTGGCGAACCGGTAGAAATCAGCGATGACGGTTGGCAAGTGGCCGCCTGTCCGCATTCCGGTCCCACGATTGGAAGAGATGGCCGCGGCTATCTCCATGTGACCTGGTTCACGCTCGGCCGCTCGGAAAAAGAAGCCGGGATCTACTATTCGGTATCGAAGGATGGCGGCCAACACTTTGCGCCGCGGCAACTGGTGCAGGCTAACAGAGCGCCGGAAATTTTGCATACCACCCTCGCAGTGGCCAGCGATGGGACGGTTTATTTCGCATGGGACAATCTCGACGACCAAGGTAAGGCGCAGGTTTTCATGCGCAGCGTTGCGCCGGATGGTCAAATTTGGAGCCCTATCCAACAGATCAGCCGAACCGCTGGCAATGCCAGCAGGCCGATGCTCGCGCTCTCAGAAAGGTGGCTTCATGTGGCATGGACCGAAACCGAGGAGGAAACGTCATGGATTTCGATGAGAACCGCGGCGCTCGTCAAATGAAGCGCGGCAGGTGGCAGAGCCCACGGTATCGCGTGGGTGCGGGCGCTGTTGCGTTTGGTATGTGGTTCATGGCCGGAGCGTATGAACCGGCAGTAACCTGGGCGCAGCATGAACATACGACATCAAACACTGCGCCTGCGATCGGGGCGCAGGCTGTAGATTTCGAGCTGAAATTGCTCGACGGCAAATCCGTCAGCTCGAAACAATGGCGCGGTAAGCCGGTGGTCATCAACTTCTTCGCAAGCTGGTGCGATCCATGCCGTGACGAGATGCCACTGATAAACGAGATTGCCGCGGCCGCCGACAAAGGCGGCTATCGGGTGATTGGCGTCGCCGTGGAGGACACGCGCGCCGCCGTTACGCAGTTCAGCGAGGAAGCCAAATTAGCTTTTCCGATCGGATTGGACTTGAACAGCGCCATCAAACGCGCCTACCGCATCTTCGGCCCGCCGGCGACATTCTTCATCGATGCGCAAGGAGCCGTTCGGGACATCGTCCTCGGGCCGATCACGCCGGAACGAGCCCGTGAAGCGCTGAAAAAAGCCGGCGTTTCGTAAATTGCTCGGGAGCGGTTCGGCCCCCAGGCTCTCTTCGATGCGCTGCTAGCCTGTTTCCCTGTCAGACGGTGTTGCCCGGATCAGTAGTTTTTCAGCAGCCTGCTAAGCTTCAGAGCGACC
>DATBEY010000361.1:0-7157 GCA_036558765.1 Binatia bacterium
TTGCCGAAAGCGTTTGCGGCCTACACAAATCCCATCTTGCGGCCCCAGTTTTCCGGATCCTGGAGAAAATCGATAATTTGCTGACTCGATTCCTGGCTGAAATAGCTTTTGCTCAAGCCGGTATCCAGAACGTCATCCCAATTCGCGAGCACGTGCAACTCGATGTCGTTTTTTGCCAGGTTCAGCTTTCCTTCGTGTTGGTTCAAACGATCCGAAGCATAATCGAAGACACACAAGCAGTGCGTCATTCTGGCACCCGCACCCCGGATGCCGATATTGAAACGCAGCTTGCTGAGACCGTCCGTAATCAGATCTTCCACCAGCATTACCCGCTTGCCCGGTTCCAAAATGCCTTCGATTTGTTTGGTGCCGCCGTAACCTTTGGGTTGCTTACGAATATAGATCATCGGTTTCTTAAGCAGATGAGACACGAATGACGCGTAGGGGATCCCCGCGGTTTCACCGCCGGCGACCACATCGAAATTGTCCACACCAATATTGACCTCGGCCTCTTTTGCCAGTGCATTGACGATGTATTCACGGTCCGCAGCGCATGAGAGAAGCTTGCGACAGTCGATATAGACGGGTGAAATCCTGCCGGACACAAAAACAAACGGTTTATCTTTATAAACCGCGATAGATTCCGTGGAGAGCAGAATTTCGGCGACTCGATGGGACACTTCACTCATGGCAATACCTTTCGGAGATGGGCTACGCTGCGTATAACACGCCGCCAATATCTTGCCAATAAATCTTCGCCCTGATCGGGCAGATTTTCAGTCGCGCTCGAAGCTGCTACTATAGACCGGCTTATGAACGACGTTTCAGTTGCTACGCTCTCACATGCGACAAAACTCCCGACCGTAAACAAACGGCGACTCATGCGCGACCTCAACGCCATCGGCCGGATCGGTATTGGTGACCGCGGCTCCGTCACTCGTTTGGTTTTTTCTATTAAAGAGCTCCGTAGTCGTCAATTGCTGCTGCATCTGATGCGCCAAGCCGGATTGAATATTCACATCGATGGAATTGGCAATATCTTCGGCCGTTTCGAAAGTCGTGATCGCAAGGAACCCGCAGTTCTGGCCGGGTCGCACCTGGATACAGTGATTCACGGCGGCAAATATGACGGACCCGTCGGCGTTATTGGCGCTCTCGAAGCCATTCGAACCATAAGGGAAAATGGCATTTCTGTGCGCGCGCCGTTGGAAGTCGTTTGTTTTGTCGGGGAAGAATCGAGCCGCTTTGGTTTTTCGACATTGGGCAGCAGCCTCGTCGCCGGCGAGCTCGATTTGCAGGATTTGACCCACGCTGTGGATCCCCAAGGCACCAAGCTCGCCGACGTGCTTTATAGCTTGGGGATTTCACCGCGAAATCTCCGGCTCCTGCAACGCGACCCGAAAACACTAAAAGCTTATCTGGAGCTGCATATTGAGCAGGGGCCCGTGCTCGAAGCTAAACGTAAGCGCATCGGCCTTGTCACTTCGATTGCTGCACCGAGCCGGTTTAGAATTGTATTTAAAGGACGGGCTGATCATTCCGGCACCACTCCCATGGAAATGCGCAAAGACGCGTTGGTCGCGGCGGCGCGATTGATCGAGTTTATCGAAACCGTCTGTCGGAAATATTCGTCGATGGCAAAGGGCCGCGTCGTCGGAACCGTTGGTGCAATGAAAATCGAACCTGGAGTCATCAACGCAGTGCCCGGACGGGTCGAGCTGTCCATCGATATTCGGAGCACTTTGGCGCAATCAAAAGCGCGCGTGGCTCGCATCGTCAAGGAGCAAGCTCGCGTTATCGCAAGAGGCCGCGGGCTGGGCGTTGAAGTTCTCAAGATCCGTGAAGAAAATCCTGTGCCACTCGACCCGAGGTTGCTTCGCCTCACGGAAAATATTTGTAAGAACAAAGGAATCGACTATGAAATCATGCCGTCAGGTGCCGGCCATGACGCGATGCAAATGGCCAAAATCACGCCGGCCGCGATGATTTTTGTTCCCAGCCGACGCGGCATCAGCCACAATCCCCTTGAATGGACGGATCCCGACGATATTGCTCTCGGCGCACAGTTGCTGATGGAAACGCTCATCCGGGTAGGCAATGAAAAATTCTAAGATTCGGCCGAAGAGAATTTTGAACGCCTCCCAGATCAGCTCGATTTTCGAGCGTTTTAGAAACGAAATGTCGCGGCGCTACGCTAGTCTCGATCAGGTGGTTTTTATCGGTGTGCGCACGCGCGGACCGTATGTCGCCAAGCGCTTGGCTCTATTGATTAAGAAACGCCATGAGGTCAGCGTACCGGTCGGTGAAATGGATATCACGCTATACCGTGACGATTTGAATGCGCTGCTGCCCGGCGGCACCATCGACCACACGCGCATTCCGTTTGATATCGCCAACAAAGTTGTCGTGCTTTTCGATGACGTGCTTTATACGGGACGAACCGTGCGAGCAGCGGTTGACCATTTGATCGATCTCGGTCGGCCGCGCATGATTCACCTGGCGGTGATCATCGATCGTGGTGGGCGCGAGTTGCCGATTGCAGCAAACTACGTCGGCAAAACCGTCAGCTTACCGGCGGGCAAAAAGATTCAGGTTCGTTTGAAAGAAATCGACAAGGTCGATGAAGTGGTGATTGAATGATTGAATAGTCGCTGCTTCGATAAGTTTAAGATTTATACACACGTACCGCTGAACAGGGTCATGCACTCTGCACGAAAACGATGGTGCTGCGCTTGATGAGCGCCATCACGTCACCGTGATCGCGATGCTCTTCTGCAAACCGTCGCAACGCCGCCAAGTGATTCGCAGAATAATAGCCGCAACATTTCATCAGGAGCTCGTCAATAACGGACTGCGGTAGCTGGCAGTAGCTCGTCTGGTCAGCGCTATCGAAATCATTCGCACAGAGAGTCTCAGGGTCCAGACCCTGAACCACTTGCCCAAAGCAGGCAATAAAGAAATTAATCTGCTCATCGCTTAAGGGCATCGCAGGAGCCCAGGAAAAATGCAGCTGCATCTCTTTCCGAATGGCATCCGCCTGAATTTCGAGGCGCACCTCCGTTTGAACCAAACTTCCATCGACTAATTCATAATCAAACGGCTCTTTGATGCTCGAGCGACTGCGGCGCAGCAATACGCTTTGCTTCCCGTCCGTCACCTGCACATAAGCAACGTTCATCGGGTCGCAGGCCGAACCGCGCGGAAAAACAGTGTTACCGGTGGACTGCAGTGGTTCCAGCTTATGGCCCGCGTGACGATCCATGAACGCCCGCCAGTCGTCGACCTGTTTCTCTTGGACTTCGCCCGCGACAAGATCATACACCGGAGAACGATCAAACAGGCTGACGTGATGGATCGCACCGCAGTTGCGGCACCGGATGAATCGTCCGTTATCCATAGTTCCGCTGATGGAGGGCTAATGCTGCGCTGCCGCTAGCCTGAGACGGAAACCGCATCATGACACGCGTGCCGACACCCGCTTTGCTGTTGACGGTCACCGTACCGCCGATTAAGTCAGCCATACGGCGCGCCACCGTTAATCCAAGACCGAGACCGGAATGGGCGCGTTGCGTTGAACTGTCGGTCTGATGAAACGGTTCGAAAATTGAATCAAGTTTGCTTTCTTCAATACCGATTCCGGTATCGGCAATTTCGAAATCGATACCCGGCTTGTCGGAAGATGGCTCAACTCTTATTTTGATTTCGCCTTCGTTCGTAAACTTCACAGCGTTGTTAAATATGTTTTGAAAGATTCGTTCGACCTTTGCCCGATCACTGATCAAGCTAACATCTCGAGCGCTTATCTGGATATCGATCTTTAGATTCTTCTCTCGGATCGCTTTTTCATGGCGTTTCACCGTATCGTTGATAATGTCGCGCGGATCGAACTTCTCCAGGGTCGCGTTGGCATCTCCGGCGTTGAGAGAAGTCATCCAGAGCACGTTATCGATCAGCTCAAGAAGTTCTTCGGAGTTGCGATAGACCGTCTCGAGAACCTTTTGCTGCTCGTCAGTCAATCTGCCAATGACTTGATTCAACAAAAGATAGACGAATCCTACCACCACACTGAGCGGAGTTCTGAGCTCGTGGGAGATGTTCGAGAGAAAATCCGATTTGACTTGCCGAAGCCTGGCTTTGGCGTTGCGCCTTTCCAAGCCCCGTCGAACCAATGAAAGAATATGATTTACGTCGAAAGGCTTGGAAATGTAGTCGAAGGCGCCGAGCCGCAAGCCTTCGATGGCAGTGTCCAATGAGCCGTAACCGGTGATGATGATCGCCTCGATATCGGGATCGTGTTGCTTTACCTTCTCCAAGACGTTGATACCGCTAAACCCGGGCATTTTGAGATCCAGAGTAACCAAATCCACTGGGACTTTTTTAAGCATTTCCAGCGCCTGGGTACCGCGGTCGGCTGTGAGGACGTTGTAATGGGGATTGAGAATCATTTTCAGTGACTCGCGCGGACCCATTTCATCATCGACAACGAGGATATTAGCCTTGCTGTTATCCATGGCAATTTGTCACGCAGCAATAGGAATGCCATATGACAAATGGCTAATTCTTAAGGATTTTTTTAAGAAACGCGGGCTAGAGAGGAAACTTCTGGGAACAAATTTGTACGATCAGGTCGATAATTTCACTTCCGAATCGGACTCGTTCGGATCTGTTATCTTCAGCTTTTCTATGCGGTACTTGAGAATGCGCCGGCTGGTACCCAGCAGCGATGCGGCCTTGGTCTGATTGAAACCGGTCCGTTGGAGCGCCTTAACGATCAGCTCTCGCTCAAACTCATCCACGGCATCGCTGAGCGGACGTGAACCGCTCAACACGTCCTCTTTGAGCGTCGCAGTTTGATCTGTGGATCTCATCCCGATCGGTAAGTCCCGCAGCATGATCGTTTCGTGCGGCGTCAATATGGTTAGCCGCTCGATTAGGTTTTCGAGCTCGCGAATATTGCCCGGCCACGGGTATGCCGTAAAAAAATCCACCACTTCGGGAGACAAGCTCTTGGGCGCAATCGAATGCTCCTGAGCTTTCAAGCGCAAGAAGTGGTCGAGTAACAGCGCGATATCGTCGCGCCGCTCTCTCAGCGGCGGCAGAAACAGCGCCACAACGTTGAGACGATAGAACAAGTCAGGACGAAACTCCGCATTTTTCGCCATCTGCTCGAGATCGCGATTGCTTGCCGCAATCACGCGCACGTCGACTTTGATTTCATCCGTTCCGCCCAGCCGCGTAAAAGTTTCTTGCTCAATGGCGCGCAAGAATTTCGCTTGCGTTCCGAGATTGAGTTCGCCGATTTCGTCGAGAAACAGTGTGCCGCCATGCGCCAGCTCGAATCTGCCAACTTTTTTTTGCGAAGCGTTGGTGAATGCGCCACGCTCATAGCCGAAGAGCTCGCTTTCGATCAGAGTGTCAGGCAATGCTGCACAATTGACCACGACAAATGGTTTTGAGCGCCGATCGCTATTGTAATGAATCGCGCGGGCAATAAGTTCTTTGCCCGTGCCGCTCTCTCCGGTGATCAAAACTGTACTCTTCTTGGCTGCCACCATACTGACAGCCTTGAAAACCTCGATGATCTGTTTTGACTTGCCAATCACGTAATCAATGCCGTATTTTCGACCGACTTCTTCCTTCAATCGTTCTAATTCCCGCGACAACTGCACTTTCTCGAGCGCGTGTTCGACCCGCAATCGCAACTCTTCGATATCGAAAGGCTTGGTGACATAATCGAAAGCGCCCGTCGCTTTCGCAGCAAAGGCCGTGCGCGCGGTATTAAGTCCGGTCAGCATGATCACCTGGCACTCGCCGTTCGCGGCTTTAATTTGCTTGAGTACCGCGAGTCCGTCCGTCCCAGGCATCATGATATCCAACAGAACAAGATCGGGGTTTTCTTCCGTTGCTTTTTGGATAGCATCTTCAGCGGACGCTGCCTCGATGGTTCGATAGGTTTTGTTGAAGACGAGTTGGAGCGACTGGCGCACTCCTGGTTCGTCATCGACAATCAATAACAACGGTTGGCTTTTGTCAGTTTTCTTGTCCGTGCTCTGCAATCGGAAACTCCATTCTCAATATTTCTCTGTCGCCCTCGGACGGCTCGCAGTTGAAGCGGCCGCCGTTCTTTTCCAAAAGATATTTCGCGAGTAGTACCCGGAGCGGGAGAATACTCTCGATCGGTCGGCAAGAGGCATTCTCAATATACCGGCCGATCGACGCCATCCGCGGTTCCTCGCGTAAATGACTGATCGTCAACACGCCTTTGGGCGTCAGTTGCAGCCGGATCTCGCTACCGATTTTTGTCTCGGACAATGTCGCCAACAAGACATTCCGAAGAATATAGGTGAGATGCGCTTCGTCCGCCCGGATTACGTGAGCCGTGCCATTTTCCTGCCAGGCAAATTGGCTTTGCCGCTTGGTGCACTCGCTTTGAAGCTCGCCCACGACTGCGCGCAATTTGTCATCGAGGGCGAGATCTCCGGGTCGGGGCTGGCTAAAATCCGCAAACTCGATCATCACCTCCAACAATTCGTCCATACGTTCAATATCGCCGCCGACGACTTCTTGGAAACGCGTGCGAAAGTTCTCGTCCTGGTATCGATCGCCGAGCAACTGCGCGAAAGTCTTGATCGTCACCATCGGGTTTTTGAATTCATGCGCGAGTTCATGAATCAGCATGTTCAAATCGACGGAACGTCCATGACCATTGTTATCGTTTGCCACCGAATAAGGCCGAAAGCCCGGCTGCGGCGAGGTGAGTTCCATGGCTGAACGATCTTGTCCCCATTCGGAGTCATTCGGTGATTCTTCCGGCTGTAAGGTCGTTTCCCCAAAGTCGAAAACTAGATCATCCGCCGTAATCGCAACCTTACGCCGCAGCGCAAGCGTTCGAGCAATGACACCTTCCAATTCTTTCAAATTGCCGAACCATAGGTAATTACGTAATCGGCTGTTCGCCTCCGGCGAGATAACCGGTTCACCCATGCCTAGAAGTTGCCCATACATACGAGCAAACCATCCGGCCAGCGCCACGATGTCCTCCTGGCGCTCGCGTAGCGGCTGAAGCTTTAATGTCAAGGTGGCAAGCTTATAATACAACGATTCGAGAAATTCGCCGCGATATACTTTTTCCAGGAGATCGTTGCTTGCGGTCGAGA
>DATBEY010000362.1:0-4699 GCA_036558765.1 Binatia bacterium
GTAAATCTGATCGAGCCAGGGGAAGCGGTATTGATCGGCGTCAACGGCGTTTTCGGCACGCGCATGGTGGATGTCGCGCAGCGCTGTGGCGCGCAAGTGGATACCATCGAAAGCGAATGGGGAACCGCGCTCGATGCGCAAAAATTCAAAGACAGGCTTGGCAAGAAGAAATACAAAATTGCCGCGTTAGTGCATGCGGAGACCTCGACGGGCGTTTTGCAGCCGCTGGACGATATCGCCAAAGTCGTCCGCGAGAGCGGTACGCTGTTGCTCGTGGATTCGGTGACTTCGCTCGGAGGCGCGCCGGTACGGGTCGATGAATTGGGGATTGACGCCTGTTATAGCGGGACGCAAAAGTGCCTGGGTTGCCCGCCTGGATTATCACCGGTCACCTTCAGCGACCGCGCCGTGGAGGCGCTCCGCAAGCGCAAAAACAAAGTCCAAAGCTGGTATCTGGACCTTTCGATGATCGAAAAGTATTGGGGGAGCGAGCGCGTTTATCATCATACCGCGCCGATCTCGATGAACTACGCGTTGCATGAATCGTTGCGCATTGTGCTCGAAGAAGGCTTGGAAAAGGCCTGGCAACGTCATCGGCAGGTGCACGAAAATTTTATTCGTGAGATGCGCAAGCTCGAGCTCGAGCCCGCGGTGGCCGAATCGATTCGCGCGCCGATGATCAATACTGTGCGAATTCCTGAAGGGGTCGATGACGCCAGAGTCCGGCAACGTTTGTACGATGATTTCAATATCGAAATCGGTGCCGGCCTCGGGCCGCTCAAAGGAAGAGTCTGGCGCGTCGGATTGATGGGCCACGGCGCGCGAGCCGAGAATGTAGAAATTCTTTCGAAGGCTTTGAAACAGCTGATTTAGATGACTTGAGTCGCAGGATTATTGAGGCATAAACCGAGACGCAAGGCCCTGTCGTTTACCAGCCGCTTACCTCAAGGGGCGTAACGAATTCTTTTCGGATGTAACCCGTCTCGTTGCTGTTGACCGACCGAACTTCCAACCAGTCGCCGAGCTTTTTTTGCACGACTACTTTGGTCCCGATCGTATAGGAAGTCAGCGCGGGAGCGGTGAAGTTCGGCTCCCTGCGCAGTAAGGTCGCATACTTGATCTGAAAAACTTGTCCGCTCGGTAGAATCCCCGGCGCTCCTTTCGTCGGAGCCGATGTGGTTTTCGCAGCCGCCGTCACACCCGGCGCGGTTCGGACAGCGCCTTTGGCTATGGGAGTAGGCTGCACTATGCTTCTTTCATTGAGCGCCGCGGTCGCCTTTTCCCATCGCACCAAAGTCGTGATGTCCATTCCTTGATGCACGAAGAGCAATGGGCAATTTACCTTTACGGTTTCCGACACAATATCGCTGAATGACCACTTGGCGACTTCGGCGATGACCGCCTTTTTAAACTCAGAGTCGGTGATTTTCGCACCCGTTTCCCTGACTTGACTGACTTCGCCGGACGGCGTGATCTCAATTTGCAGCAGAATGACACCGGCTAGGGTAGGGTTTTTTGCGATTTCCACGCGGTAAAGTTCACGCACGTTGTGCAATTGATTTTCGATCCGTGTAGCGATTTTGTCTTGCGAAATTGCTTCCTCATTGGCGTTTACTACATTGAAGCCGAGTTCACGGGCGAAAAAAACCATATTGTCCAAGGCGAAATTCATCGCGTGTAGAGGTTTTATACTTTCTTCGCGCTCTGTCACACTTGCTCGCGCAGCCACTTCTTTCTTGGGCGAGTCGGTGCCGACTCCCGACCCGAAGTAGACAATCGCGAGGCCTAGTAAACAGCCGCCGATTCCGACAATTCCCTTCGTTCCCATACCTCTGTTTTTCATCGTAGGTTAGTCTGCCTCCAGAAGATATGACCAGCCGAACCAAGCAAGTTTTGTACCTCAGAAGTCCGATGTTAGCGAGGCAGGCGAACAGTGAAGCAGCCTCACACTCGGAGACATAGCAGTGGAGTTTGAGGAGTACCGCAAAACCAGGATCTGGCGTGAATGTCTCCCGCTGTCATAACAGACGCCGCAGCCCCGGCGCGGTACAAAAGAGACGTTGAACAGTTTTCGGCGACGTGAACCAATTTGCGATTTCCCCATATCTTGAACCGGAGTTAATGACCAGTCTAGTATGACGCCGCACTTGCCGGCGTAGGCGAAAGGAGGCGCTATGGTCGGGATTATTTTATTGCTGTTGGTTCTTGGCCGTGCCGAATTGTTGGCACAGACGCCGTATTATCAGGGGAAGACGATTACCTTTATCGTCGGCTCGGGCGCGGGCACGGCGTACGACATGTATTCGCGCCTGCTCGCGAACCACATCGGTAAGCACATCGTGGGGAATCCGACGGTTATGGTGCAAAACATGCCTGCGGCGGGGGGTATGGTGGCGGCAAATTTCGTGTACGGAGTGGCCAAGCCCGACGGTTTGACCATCGTGTCGATTAATCCGGCGCATTACTTCAATCAGTTGCAAGGCAACAAGGAAGTAAAATTCGATTGGCCGAAATTCACCTGGCTCGCCAGCTCGGATCAGTCTGAGCACATGCTCTACATGCGCACCGATGCGCCGTATAAAACGATTCAGGATGTTCGCCGCGCGGCGGAGCCGCCGAAATGCGGCGCCACCGGGACCGGAACGAGCGGACACTACTTTCCAAGAATGCTCGAGGAGACGCTCGGCACGCGATTCAATATCGTCACCGGCTACGCCGGCGGTAATGAGATCGATCTGGCAACGGAGCGCAATGAAGTGGTCTGCCGGGCATTCACTACCGCCGCTTATTTCGCGCGTGAACCGTATCATACCTGGCGCAAGAAAAATTTTGTTCGTGTTCTACTGCAAACGGGACACAAAAAAGATCCGCAACTGCCCGACGTGCCGCTCCTCAGCGAGCTCATGGACGAATTCAAAACCTCGGATCTCGGCAGGCGCGTAGCCACTGTCATGTTGGGCTCAGGTGAGCTCGGCAGGCCCATCGTCACCTCGCCGGGATTGCCGCCTGACCGCGTTAAGATTTTACGCGACGCATTCATGAAAAGCATGGCCGATCCGGCGCTAGTTGCGGAAGCGGCCAAAAACAAGCTCGAAATTACGCCGGTTAGCGGCGAGGAACTCGCAAAAATTGCTAGAGAAGTGATTGATCAGCCGCCGGAAGTCGTGGAGCGAATCAAAAAAATCCTCGCGCAATAAAGAGCCTCACCGTCGATACACGGATCAATCTTGCAATCGGCCGAATTGCGACGTACCGTTAAGGCAGCTCTGATTCTGGAGGATTTGATGCATCGAATTCGAGTTATTTGGGTTGCGTGCGCCATCGGAACTTTTTTTTTCAATGCCGCGCTTTTCGCGCAGACCGCGGCAAAGCCCGCCACGGTGATCCAGGCGGGTTCTCTCGTCGCGTTTGATTATACGTTGACGGACGACACCGGCAAGGTCATCGACTCGAGCCAGGGCAAGGAACCGATGCATTACGTTCATGGCAAAGGACAAATCATTCCCGGCCTGGAAAAAGAACTGGACGGAATGTCGGTAGGCAGCGAAAAGAAAGTTACGGTGAAACCGGAAGATGCCTACGGACAGGTGAACCCTCAGGCCTTTCAAGAGGTTCCCAAGGACAAGCTTCCGCCTGAGGCTCTGAAAGTGGGCACCGTCCTGAGCGCGCGCGGCCCCGAGGGCCAAAGCGTGCCCGTGCGCGTGCACGAGATCAAGGAAAACACCGTCGTGATGGATTTCAATCATCCACTTGCCGGAAAGACGCTGTTCTTCGACGTCAAAGTTACCGAAGTCAAACCGGCGAATCCGTAGCTCTCTCCCTGAAAGGCATCCGCATGAAGCCTGGTCAAGCCGGTTCCTGCATGGCCGGTCTTGGCGGTCAAATCGCTTCTGTCGCATCTTGATCTGCTTCCGTCGTGTTCAGGCCTTATTCGCGTTCATTATTAGATTGCACCGGCCGCGGGCGCGGGTAACGCGCGATCCAGCACGGAGGCGATCACGTGACGCTTTTGCTTAAACGTTCGGAAGTTTCGACGTTGCTCGATCTAAAGCGAGCGATGTCGGTGCTGGAGCAGACGTTTTACGAGCAAGCTGCCGGACAAGTGAAACCAGTGGCGCCGCTACGGTTCATGAATCGCGGCATGCGCATGGTCGTGGGCGGACTGGAAGCGCAAAACAAAAATGGCTTTCGGGTGAGCGTTACCGGCGGCGACAGCCTGGCGCTGCTTTTCGAGATCAGCTCGGGAAAACTCCTCTGCCTGATGGGTTATCCGTTCAGCAATCTGCGCATCGGCGCGACCGTCGGCCTCGCCATTGATCGCTTTGCCGCTCCGAGCGCGCGCACCGTGGCAATGATCGGCAGCGGCCGACTGGCATTGCCGGTTCTCGAACCCGCAGTTGCTCTACGTCCCATCGAGCGCGTGCTCGTCTATAGTCGGAGCGCGGCAAAACGCGAAGCGTTCGCCCTGAAAGCGCGCGAGCATTTGAAGATTTCGGTCATCGCTGCGATTTCGGCGGAGCAGGCGATGGCCGAAGCAGATTTTGTTCTGGTCAGCACGAACTCTCCGTCCGCTGCGCTCTTGGGAAAATGGCTGCGGCGCGGCCTTGCCGTTTTCGGCGTCGGCCGGCCTAATGAATTCGATGATGATGTGTACTTGCGCGCCGATTTGATCGTGGTGACGAGTAAGGCGCATGAGTCG
>DATBEY010000363.1:0-42801 GCA_036558765.1 Binatia bacterium
GGGCAAAGCTCGTTGGTCGGAGGGTAAATGCGTAGTGAGGTAAAAACTGAATCCGATTCACCCGATCTTACGATTATCGTCGCCGACCGGCACCCCTTCGCCCGCGCGGCACTCGCGGCTTTGTTGAGCTACGATGGTTACCGAGTTTTCCAAGCACAGAGTTTTCGAGCCACTCTGTCATGTCTCGATCAAATCCCAAATGTCGCCGTCCTCATCGCCGACCTTGACACGCCTGAATGGAGATCCATTGTACGCCATGCAGTGCAGACGGCGAACGCGCTGGTGATCGCGATGGAAGGAAACCATCCTTATTCCGAGATGTACGACCTGAAAGCGCTTGGGATTCAAGTCTGTTTAAAAAAACCGATTACCTATCGTGACGTGCAGAAAGCGATCCGTCAAAACTTTGGCGGGCGAGAGCTTTCAAACCCTGTGACAGACGAAAGCGCAGTGATCACCAATTTGTTCTGATTGAATTGCACATCAGCCGGCGCACAAACGTCAGTGTTTGAAAACGCGACGGAGCCCCACCGGTGTGATGATCGTAGTAATCAGCGCCATCAGCACCACCGAGGAATAAACATTCTCGTTCAGAATCGGCTCTCCTTCCAGCATTACTCGGGCCCCTATTCCGGCGAAAATCAAGCCAACCTCCCCGCGGGGAATCATTCCAATCCCGACCGCTAACCGGCGGATGCCGGGTCCGATCACACCCAATCCGCAGACCAATTTCCCGATAATTGCGGTGACGATTAACGTTCCGCCCAGAGCTAGCCCGGAAGCGTCGGCCAAGCTCGACAAATCCACTTGTAAGCCCATGAGCACGAAAAAAAGCGGAACCAGCAGCTCGGAGAGCGGAACAAGCAACTCACGGAGTGTCGCATCTTCGGTTCTCGTACGAATGCCTGCACCATACGGATCGAGCAAAACGCCGGCTGCGAACGCTCCTATGATGTTGGCCAGGCCGATCAGTTCCGCGACATAGGACAGAGTGAAGCAGAGCGCGATCCCGATGACGACGAGCATGCCGTGTTGTCCCGTTCTGGCCGCAAGCGAAACTATTTTGTCTGAGAGGACGTGACCGATGAAGATAGTGGCTGCGAAGAAAGCCGCTGCCTTGAGCACAATGATGCCGACGGTGAATATGGAAATACCGTCCCCGCCCGCAGTAGCACTATTGATGCTGCCGAGGACAACAGCCAAAACGATTAGCCCAAGCACATCGTCCAAAATAGCGGCACCAAGGATCGTCTGCGCTTCGGGAGTGGTCGTCACGCCGAGATCTTTGAGAACACGCACGGTGATCCCGACACTGGTGGCAGTGAGAGTGGCGCCGATGAAGATATGGACGAGAGTGGGTGCAGCTGGCAGAAGCCACAGGGCTGTTCCCCAACCCAGAAAAAAAGGCACGATGACGCCAATCACAGCGACTAGAACGGCTGATGGCCCGACCCGGGCAAAAGCCCTTAGGTCCACTTCAAGACCAACATCGAACAACAGGAGAAGCACACCGATTTCAGCCAAGAACCGAAGGCTCGTATTGGATCTTACGAATTCCAGGCCCGCAGTGCCGGCGAACAGCGGATACAAGTTCGCCAATGCGATGCCGAAGAGTAGCTCACCCAAAACCGCCGGCTGGCGCCACCGCGCCACCAAAATCCCTCCAAGCTTTGCACCAAGCACAAGAATAGCGAGGCCGAGAAGTATGGGCCCGAACTCCGTTGCCGGCCCGGTCGCCGCGGCATGGCTGGTATTGGGAAAAAACAACACCGCGAGGAAGACTATGACAGAGATCATAGTGGCCGGCATTAGCTACCTCCGAGATTGTTGGTTGCATGTTGGATAAAACGCAATCGCTCGAGCTTGTCGCACGCGGTGCTTTAATTCAACTTTGCCGATCGAGAACAAAATTGACCGTCCGATCAGGTTTCGCACTGAACAAGCGACCGCACTCGGCCTGGCGCCCGAAAACTGCGCTTTAGTGGTAGTTTTCGACATCGGTTGTGCTAGCATGGCTCAGTTCAACCGACAAGTTGGAGGGAAAGCATGGAACCAACTGAATGGGATTTTCGCAACAAGCTCTTGGCCGTTTTGAGCGCGGCCAGGCATCAAGGCATGCCTTACGTCGATGTGGAATCAGGAAATCTGTTTACCCAATTAGGCGGCGATGCAAAATCGAATCTTCGCGTGCCGAAATGTCACGAGATCATGACCCGGATGATGCGGCCCGGTGACGCGATCCTTAAGGAAACGCAAACCGGTGACCGTGCTACCTTGCTAGTTCGATATATCCTGAACGGGAAACGTGAGAATTAACCGCGCTCCGCAATTTTGGCGGTTCTCCCTACAAGAAATTTCTTTGTCTGGATGTAGAAATTTTTGTGAAATGGTCGGGGCGAGTGGATTTGAACCACCGACTTCACGGTCCCGAACCGTGCGCTCTACCAAGCTGAGCCACGCCCCGATCGGCCCAAACTAACACACCGAAAGCAGAAAACAACAGCAAGCCTCGCTGTTGCTCGACCAACCATCGCGTCCACGCTAACTGCCGTTAAGCGCACGGCGCATCTGGCGGATAGTCGCGGCGTAATCCGGGGTCTTGAATATTCCGGAACCGGACACGATGACCTCGCCTCCCGCCTCGACGACTCGCGCGATATTATCGGTCTTAATACCGCCGTCGACTTCGATCAGAATTTCTGCCCCGCGTTGAGCAAAGATCTTTTTGACCTCGGCGATTTTGGGGAGAACCTCGGGAATGAACGCCTGGCCGCCGAAACCGGGAAATACCGTCATCATTAAAATCATATCGATGTGGTCAAAGCAGAGTGCAACTTTATCCAGCGGCACATCCGGATTGACAGCGATGGAACCCTTCGCGCCCAGTTCACGAATGCGCTCCAGGGTAGCGTTCGGATTCGGACAAGTGTCGGGATGAATCGATACCCAATCGGCGCCGGCTTTGATAAATTCCGGCGCGTATTTATCCGGATCGGTAATCATCAGATGGACGTCCACCGGAATCTCGGTCACCTTGCGCACGGATTCGACGACCACCGGGCCAATGGTGATATTGGGCACGAAGTGCCCGTCCATCACATCGACATGCAGCCAATCCGCGCCCGCTGCTTCAACGGCGGCAATTTCGTCCTTCAGTCGGCTAAAATCCGCGGAAAGTATCGAGGGCGCGATTTTTACCGATGCCATTCAGGAGATCCTCTTCATGCGCGCGGCAAAAAACCCGTCCGTATCATCGCGGTTCGGCAGCGCCTCAAAGTAGTTTGCGTTGGTCATCTGTTGTGCCTCGTTGGGAAGATAACGCGCGGCATTTTCCAACTCAAATCCAGGGTGGCGAGCGAGAAAGGATTCCACGTTGCGCTGGTTTTCGTCCGCGGTCAGTGTGCAGGTCGCATAGACGAGAGTTCCGCCGAGCTTTAGATGCGGAACGACGCAGTCGAGAATTTTTGTCTGGAGCGCTCGAAGACGAAGGATATCCGCGGGATCCCGATGCCACTTGATTTCGGGATGCGAGCGCAGCGTGCCGAAGCCGCTGCAGGGTGCATCGACGAGAATGCGGTCGTAGGGCCCGCTAAGATCATCATCGAGTTGTTGGCTCACGTCAGCTCGGTACGGTGTAACGCAGGTGATGCCCAAACGGTTTAGGTTTTCGCGTAGTTGGGCAAGCCCCGTCGCCGATTTGTCGAGAGCGATGATCTCGCCTCTGTTTTCCATTAGTTCGGCAATGTGTGTCGCTTTACCGCCCGGCGCGGCACAGGCGTCAAGGATCCGTTCTCCTGGAATAGCCGAAAGCAGCGACGCGATGAGCTGAGACGATTCCCCTTGCACCTGAAACAATCCTGCAGCGAAACCGGGGATATTTTCAACAGCGCCCGGCGATTGGAGAGAAATTCCTTGCGGTGATTGTCGGGTGGGCTTTGCCGTCACCCCAGCCTCTAACAAAAGCTGTAATAACTGCTCCCTGGTACATTTGAGCGAGTTCGCGCGCAAGACCAAGGGCCGTTTTTCATTGTTGGCGCGCATTAGCGTTATGGCGGATTCAAGACCAAATTGTTCCGTCCACATTTTCACCAGCCATTCAGGATGGGAGTATTCGACAGCGAGAGACGAGCTCGACGGGTTTTCTGAGGCGATCGTGGTAACGGGTTTGCTCCGAAGAAAGTTGCGCAAAACGCCATTGACAAAACCGGCAGCTTTTTTGCCGCCGTGGAGCTTGGCTATTTCCACAGCTTCGCTCACCGCTGCATAGTCGGGAACGCGATCGAGAAAAACCAACTGATAATAGCTGAGGCGCAGTAAATTGCGGATGCGTGAATCCGTGCGCGAAAGTGGCCGGTGCAGATATTTGGCCAATTCGGCGTCGATTTTGCCGCGCCAGCGGAGAGTGCCATAAACGATCTCGGTGAGCAGAGCTCGGTCGCGCTCATCCATAGGACGGTTTTTGAGGGCTCGATCGAGCAAGATGTCGGCATAGGCTTTCTGTGTATCGACTTTGGCGAGAATTTCAGCCGCGCGAGCGCGAACGCTCAGGGCAGCTTTTTCAGCCAAGGTGATCACCGGCTCTAAGCCGGGCGCCTGTTATGAACTGGAAGCCCGGCAGTTTTTTTTTGTTTTCCAATTGAACTTCTTCGAGGCTGATGGTGCCGGCTGATGTTGCCACCCAAAATCCACCCCAATCGGCGCGGATGATTTCGCCGGGCTCGCCCGGGCGATTCTCGCTGATGACCATGGTCCGATGTACTTTAAGCAGGTGTCCGTTCAGGTAAGTGAAACTGCCCGGCCAAGGATCGAGACCGCGCACCCGCCGCTCGATCTCTGCGGCGGGTCGACGCCAATCAATGAGACCATCATCTTTTTTTAGCATCGGCGCCAATGACGCTTGGGATTCGTCTTGCTCTTTTGGAATGAGGCGGCCTTCTTTGAGCGTTCGGAGGGTTTCTGCGAGCAAGCGGCATCCGATCGGAGTGAGCTTTTCCTGAAGCGAAGCCGTGGTTTCGTCAGGGGCGAGTGGAAGCGATTCCTGGAGGTAAATCGCCCCTGCATCCATCTTCTCCACCAGTTTCATCGTTGTCACACCGCCCTGCTCTTCTCCATTGATGATCGTCCACGCGGCTGGTGCCGCGCCGCGATACTTCGGCAACAGCGAGTAATGAACATTGAGACAACCGTAGGGCGCCAGATCCAAAATGGTTTTCGGGAGAATTCGTCCGTAGGCGACCACCACGATAATCTGCGGGCACCAGAGGCGTAAGGTTTCGAGCACTTCCGGCGCCCTGATCTTTTCCGGCGCGATCACCGGGACGCCATGCGCTTCGGCCAGTTTGCGTACTGGCGACGGCGCCGGCTTTTGGCCGCGGCCGGATGGACGGTCGGGTCGAGTCACCACGCCGACCACACGATCAGTTGATCCAAGCAACGTCTCGAGAGTTGCGGCGGCGATCTGGGGCGTGCCCATGAAAACGATCGGCCACTCGAGTGACATTGACGATCCGTTAAGTTTTAGCGAATTACTCCGGCGGCGCAGGTGTGGGTTTCAGATCATTATCCGCGCGTCTTCTTTGGCCGGTTCGGTGCCGCTTCTCAGCATCTTCTTTCGCCTGCGGGTATAGAGATCGCGTTTGAGACGGCTGATCCGGTCGATAAATAGCTTACCATCGAGATGATCGATTTCGTGCTGCAGTGCGACGGCGAGAAGCCCTTCGGCTGCGATCTTCAGTTCTTTCTCTTGCTCATCGAGGGCGACGATTTCAACCTGAGCTGCGCGCCGCACTTCGGCGGTAAAGTCCACGACGCTCAAGCAGCCTTCTTCCCAAACGACTTCGCCTTCCGCCCGAGTGATCACGGGATTGATGAGCTTGTAAACTTGCTGGTGCGGATGTTCGTGATCCACGTCCATGACCAGGATTCGCGCGGAAGCACCGACTTGTGGCGCTGCCAGGCCGACGCCCGGCGCAGCATACATGGTATCCAACATATCCTCGATCAACTGCGCGGTTTTTCCGGTAATATTTTTAACCGGCGCGGCAACTTTGTGCAGCAACGGATCGGGGTACTTCAAGATCTCCAAAATTGCCATAACTAAAAAAATTCATAACATACTGTACGGATCAACATCAATGTGGAGACGCACGGCACGGGAGTTTGGCAGGATCTCCCTTGCGGCGCGCGCGAGTTTCAACACGCGGGAACTTTGCTTGCTGCGCAGAAGAAGCTGCCAGCGGTAGCGATTCCGGAGCTTTTCAATGGGTGCAGCCGCGGGCCCGAGCACTTCGACCTCGTGGTAAATTTCCGGGTTACGACTTTGAAGCGTGCGTAACTCAGTCGCCAGGAACTGGATCTTGGTTTCAACGTCCGTGAGCTTCGGCCCGTCCACGCGCACGTTAACGAGCCGGCTGAACGGCGGATAATTCAGGGCCTGGCGGAACTCGCGCTCCGCGGCAAAAAATCCGCGGTAGTCGTGGGCCATTAAAAATTGGATCGCATAGTGATCGGGCGCATACGTTTGGACAATGACACGCCCGGGATTATCACCCCGCCCCGAACGGCCAGCAACCTGGCTCAAAAGCTGGAATGTTCGCTCCGCCGCGCGGAAGTCCGGCATATTGAGCGACAGATCCGCGAGTAAAGCGCCGACTACGGTCACGCCGAAAACATCGTGTCCCTTGGTGACCATTTGAGTGCCGACGAGTATGTCGATGTCGCCCTTTTCCCAGCGCCGAATCAATGCTTCGTGTGAACCGCGTCCGTGCGTCGTATCTCTATCCATGCGGGCTACTCTAGCGTCGGGTAGGAGATGCTTGAGAGTCTGTTCAACTCGTTCTGTGCCGCCGCCAATGCCTGAGAGCGTGTTGTCGTGGCACTCCGGGCAATTGTCTGTCAGCGGCCGACGGTAATCACAATGGTGACACGACATTCTGTTTAGCTTCAGATGTGAAGTGAGAGTGACGCTACAGTGAGGACAGCGCCAAACGTAGCCGCACGCGCGGCATTGAACAAAATTGGCGAAGCCCCGGCGGTTGAGGAAAATCAAAGTTTGATGCCCGGAATAGAAATTTTCTTTGAGAGCTCGTACCAACTCCTCGGAGAAAAGCCGCCTACCACCGAGCACTGACTCCGGCGGCAGCGTCGTCATTGCGCCGGAATTCGAAGCGTTCGATGCGCGCAGATCGATCGCTTCGATGGTTGGCAGCGGCCGCTGCTCCACTCGTTGGGTGATTTCCAAGAGCTGGTAGCGTCCTTGCCTGCAGTTTTCATAGGTCTCCAATGCGGGTGTGGCTGAGCCCAGAATCACCGGGCATCCCAACAGCTTGCCGCGAACTACCGCAACATCGCGGCCGTTATACCGAAGCGACTCCTCCTGTTTGTAGGACGAGTCGTGTTCTTCATCCACCACGATCAATCCTAGATCGGGAATCGGCGCAAACACCGCCGATCTCGCGCCGATGACAACGTCGACATTCCCCCGTGCGATATGGCGCCATTGGGCCAATCGCTCAGCAGCCGTGAGCGCGCTGTGCAGCACACCGGTCTTATTCGGGAAACGCGCCCTTACGCGATCCAACAGCTGAGGCGTGAGTGAAATTTCCGGGATCAAAATGAGACTCCGTCGGCCCAGGGCTTTGATCCGTTCCATAGCGCGAAGGTAAACTTCGGTCTTGCCGCTACCGGTCACGCCGTGCAGCAAAAAGCTCTCGAATCCGCCGCTGTTGATGCGGTTCTCGATGGCGCGAAGCGCGTTATTCTGCTCGATCGTCAGGCGAAATTTTGCCGGTGCATCGGTTTGCGGAGCGTTTGTGGTCGTCCAACTCTGGTCTTTGCTAGTTCTTTGCGTTGGCAGATGATCCTTGATCTCAATGATGCCACGAGACTCGAACCGGGCGAGTAGGGTCTGCAGCGCTGCTTCGGGAAATGCCCGCTTCAACGCGGCACTCGGCATTTTGCGTTTATGCTGACGTAATTTTTCGAGAATCTTACGACCCAGCTCGTCTGTAACTCTTACCTCAGGCAGTTTCAGGATGACTATTCTTTGACTTTGCCGTCGTGCGTTTGGCGGCAGCATAGAGCCGATGACCTCGCCCAGCGATGCGAGATAATACTGCGATATCCATTTAGCGAGCTTGAGCAAATGAGCGTCAAGAAATGGCTGGTCGTCAAGAAACTCGATAATGTCTTTGGTCTGATGCAATGAATTTTCGAAGACCGATTCCAGAAGAATGCCCGTCACCGTCCTTTTTTGCAGAGGCACTACCACTCTCAGGCCGGGAACAATTCGGCCCTGCAACGATTCAGGCACGCTGTAAATGAGGGGCTCTTTGAACGGACCCGGCACGACCACTCGGGCGAATTGCCGTGGGGATTTCATCGCTGATTTTTACCGATGGGCTCCTGCAAAAGCAAATTATTGATTCAGCCGTCGCCGAACGCTTCTGTTCAATTCTGTCGTCCAAGGGCGCCCGGCGAGTGTTTCATGGCTTCCTCAGGCGTCGCATGTCCATGATTTGACTGAGCAAAAAGTCGAACAACCCATAAGCCTCCATGGCAGTTAGTTTGCTTTAACAGCGCAACGACTTAGCACAATTAGCTATAATTAAGGCAAATTTTAGTTGACCCGGAGCTGTCTGATACAAGCTCGGCCAACTTCTGCGCGTCCAGACTGTGGATAGGATCAGCCGGATGGATCACGAGAACAGCGTCAAGAAGATGCGTGAAGCGAAGATGCTCAGCAAGACTGAATTAGCACGGCTGGCGGGCATTTCTCTACTCACTCTCAATCGAATTGAAGACGGCAAAGATTGTCGCGTGGCGACCAAGCGCAAAATCCTCTTGGCTCTGGGCCTTACGCCAGAGCAAAAGCAAACTCTTTTCAAGCGTTAAGATGCTGCCTTTTTTGAAAAATTTTAATTTGGGCTTGCTAAACATTTTCGCCGCCAAGGATGGCTACGTGGCGCTGGATATCGGCTCGAGCTCGATCAAGATGATCGAGGCTGCGGTCGATCGAAATGGTTATCGAATCCTCAGTCTCGGTATTCTGCCGCTGCCCGAGTATGCCATTCAGAACAACATGGTGGTGGACTCCAAGCCGGTGGTTGAAAGCATTCGCAAGCTTATCGGCGAGAACGGTGTCAAATCCACACAGGTCATTTCCGCCGTGCCGGGCCGGGCCGTGATTATGAAGAAAGTGCAGATGCCGAAGCAAGAGCCGGCGGAACTGGAAGCCAATATCGAATTCGAAGCGCAGAATGTCATTCCGGAAAATCTTGAGAACGTCAATCTGGATCATCAGGTGCTGCAGGAAATCGATGGCGGCAACAAAATGGATGTTTTGTTGGTGGCGGTGAAGAAGGAAATCGTCAACAGCTATGCCGATGCGATCGAAGAGGCTGGTTTGACGCCTACGGTCATGGATGTCGACTATTTCGCCTTGGAAAATATGTATGAGGCGAATTACGGGGATGAAGCCGAACACGGTGTCACCGGAATCATTCATATAGGCGCGCAGTACACCAGCATCACACTTCTGCAAAACGGCATCTCGATTTTCACCGGCGACTTGTCGGTCGGTGGAGCGTACTTCACCGATAGCCTGGCGAGGCAGCTCGGCATATCGGTTGAGGCAGCTGAAACATTCAAAACAACGGCTGTTTTGGATGGCAACAAGGGCTTGGATTTGGAATCCACGCTAAGACCGATCTCCGAAGAGCTTGCCGAGGAAATTCGGCGGACCGTAAGCCTCTATGGCGCGTTTCCAGCCGAGGATGGCGATGGTCTCAAGGTGATCTATATCAGCGGCGGCGGCGCCAAGCTTGCCGGCTTACGGACATTACTCGAGGATCGGATGGCGGTGCCCGTGCGTTTGAGCGAGCCGTTCCGGCGTTTCACGCTTAACAAAAACATCGATCGGGAGTTTTTAACGGAATCAGCCCCCTATTTTGCTGTGGGCGCTGGTTTGTCAATTCGTCGCGCGGGAGACAAATGATCCGGGTCAACTTACTCCCGATCAAAGCGTTGCAAGCCGAGGTCACACGCCGGCGCGAAGTTATCATCGGTTCGTCCGTGCTGGGCTCTCTAGCGGCTCTTTTGATCGGTGCGCATATGTACCAAGCTCACGAATTCTCGCAGCTGCAAAATGAACTTTCGGGATTGCGCACCGAACTCAAGAGTCTCAATTTAAAGGTCAAAGAGGTTGGCGATCTCCAGAACAAAATCAAAGATTTTCGCAGCAAGAACAAGATCATCGAAGACTTGAATAGAAAGAAGAGCGGTCCGGTCTTGGTCATGGAAAGTCTTTCAAGCGCGGTTCCCGCGAGTCTTTGGTTGACGGAATTCAAAGAAAGCGCCGGCAGTCTGACGATGAATGGACTGGCGATTGACAATCAAACCATCGCCAACTTCATGACGGCGATCGCGCGCTCAAAATATTTCACGAATGTCGAGTTGGTGGAAACCACTCAAGGCGCGGGCCAGAGCGCGGCGTTGAAAAAATTCGCGCTCAAAACGACAGTGGTCTACCGCCCGCCAGAATCCATTCCGGCGAGCGGAAAACCCACGCCAAATGTCGCCGTCAAGAAAGAGGAGAAGCATTGAATCAGATACTCGACGCCATCCTGGAGCGATCGACAGCGCAGAAAGTTGCGATTCTCGGGGTGAGTGTGATTTTGATCGCGGCACTCTATTACAGTTTTTTGTTTAGTCCGAAAGCGGACGAGGTCGCGAAATTGGCAGACAGTGTGGAAATTGCGCGCAACGAGAAAACCGTCAAGACCCAAAAAGCAGCGAACTTGTCGCGTTTACGTCAAGATCTGCAACGCCTCGATGCCGAGCTAAAAAAGGCCATCGCTCAGCTGCCCGAGAAAAAGGAAATCCCGGAGTTGCTGAGCAGTATTTCCAGCAAAGCCCAGCAGTCGGGCCTCGATGTTCTGCTGTTTCGTCCGCGCCCGGAGAGCTATCAAGAATTTTATGCGGAAGTACCGGTGGATATTACGGTCAAGGGCAATTTTCACAACACGGTAAATTTTTTTGACGACGTTGGGCGAATGAACCGGCTCGTGAACATCGACAATATCGGTTTTAGGAATCCTACCGTGAGTGGCGATAACGTGGTGCTGGAGACCACCAGTGTCGCCACCGCGTTTCGCTTTCTCGATGACGCGGAGCGAAAGAAAGTCGCCGAAGAGAAGGCGAAAGCTGCCAAAACGAAAAAATAGAGAGCGATGCATTCGCACATTAAAATCGTCCTTATTCTGGTTATCAGCCTAACCGCGGCCTTAAGTTACGGTGCTGAAGAACCGATGCCCTCAGATAAAATGAGAGAAGCCGTGGGCAAGTTGAACAAGGCACCGGCGAGCATTGGCCAGAGTTTACGGGGATTAAGCGACGCGGCGGCGACGAAACTGAAGCAGATCTCCGGTACCGGTCGGCCCGCGCCGGAATCCAAGCCGCTCGACATGACCCTGCCGCAGAAGAAGAGCGAAATTGCACCGCCGGCGCACGTGATGAAACAGGAGGGACGCGATCCGTTTCGTCCGATGACGCTTAAAAGCAATGGGCCGTCGCGGTCACGCGAAAACCTTTCGCCGCTCGAGCGCTTCGACATCGGGCAGCTCAGGATTGTAGGGATTGTATGGGACGTTAAAGAACCGCGAGCGATCATCGAGGACAGCGCCGGCCTTGGTTACACTGTCAAAATTGGAACTCCGATTGGCAGTAACGACGGTCGAGTGAAAGTGATTCGGCGGGACCAGATCATTATCGAGGAAGTTTATGAAGATGCTTATGGCGCCCGAAAAAAACGCGATATCGCAATGCGACTCTCAACGGAGTAGCGAGAATGAGGAAAAGCAGGAACATGCTTGCTGCGAATAGTCAATTGCGGAGCGATCCGCGAGTCCGAATGCGCGCGTTCGGATTGTCCTTTGTCATGGCGGTCGCTCTAGGTCTCACCGGCTGCGCGACGAACAAAGAAGCTCCAATTGCAGCGCCGGCACAAGCTCCCGCTGTTCCGCAGGCAGACGGCGGCAGCCCTTCGGCAAGCGCGATCCCCATGCAGGGTGTACAAGAGCTGAGTGTGCGTGAAGAAAAAGGACAGACGACGCTGCTGCTTAAATTTGCTCAACCGATAAATCAGTACCGGCATTTTACTTTGGCGCAGCCGGCGCGGATCGTCTTGGATCTGTTGGACGGCGCGAAAGCCGCGCCATCGAACGAGCTATTTCGGATCGATACCAGTGTTGTTTCGGCCTTGCGGCTGAGCTCGGGCGAGACGACTTTTCGGCTTGTTGTGGAGATCGCGGCCGCCACCGTTCCCGCCTATACAGTCGCTCCGGAAGAGGGTGGATTGAAAATTACCGTCGGCACGCTTGATCCCAATATCAACATCAAGCGTGATGTTGTGCTGGTGCGCGGGGGTAAACGCCAAGACGTGCAGCAAAAAAACACCGGTGCGAGCAGTGATTCTCGGGGGAAACTGCAGCTGGCCGATGATCGCTCAAATGAAAAGGTCTATACGGGTCAAAAGATCTCCCTCGACTTCAAGGACGCTGACATCAAGAATGTATTTCGCCTGCTCGCTGAAGTCAGCGGCTTGAACATTGTGGTCACCAACGATGTCAATCGCCGGGTCACGGTGCGTCTGGTGGAAGTGCCGTGGGACCAAGCGATGGACTTGCTCATCGCAACCAACGGACTGGACAAGGAACAGATCGGTAACGTCGTCCGCATATCTACGGCGGGAGCGCTCAAGGCGGAGAAGGACGCATTGATTGCAGCGAAAAAATCCAAAGAAGATCTAGAGCCGATGCAGACGGTTTATTTTACGCTGAACTATGCCAAGGCCAAAGATCTCGAAAGCAAAATCAGGCCGCTGCTGAGTAAGCGAGCCGATAATGCGCTGGTGGTTGACGATAGAAGTAATACCATCATGATCCGTGATATTCAGCCCGCGATCGACGATGTCAGCATATTGGTCGGAAAATTCGATTCGCGAACCCCGCAAGTTCTTATCGAATCTAATCTTGTCGAGACGACGCCGACGTTCTCAAAATCCCTGGGTATGGAGTTGGACGCGCTGTTCAACAACAACCGCGTACTGGCCAGTTCGCGATTTCTGGCTTCCGACCCCTTTTCCGGGTCTCCAGCTGGCGCGCTGCCGATTTTACCCATTCCCGCGTCGGGATTTCGATTCGGCTATTTCGGCAATAACGTGCGGTCCATCCTCTCGGCAGCCGAAAGCGAGGGCCAAATTAAAATCATTTCGCGGCCCTCAATCGTAACATTGAATAATGTTCCGTCAACAATCAAAAGCGAGCGAATACTGAGGATCGCGTTGCCATCATCGACAAACATAGCTAGCGGTAGCGGCGCTGCAGCCGGTACTGCCGTAGCAACCGAACAAGTTCCGGTTGGGATTATCCTGACCGTCATTCCCCAGGTTTCAAGCGACGGATTCGTTTTAATGAATATCAAAGTAAAGTCCAGCTCCACCGCTCCGGCCACGGTTCCCGGTGGAACAGCTGGTGTCATTCCCTTCGACGAGCTAACCCGTGAAGCAGAAGCCAACGTGTTAGTGAGAGACGGTGAAACCATTGTCATCGGTGGGATTCTCAAGGATTCCGATACTACGTCAACGGCCGGGGTTCCCTATTTAAAAGATATTCCGGTCCTGGGCTGGCTGTTTAAGAACTGGAGTGTTGATAAGAAATTGGAAGAGCTCATCGTTTTTATCACGCCGAGGATTGCCTCCGCTGGATCCGAAAACTTGCCGAGCGCAGAACAACTCTGGCGCGAGCAAATGAAAAAAACCGACAATGCTCCGGTTCCGATGGTGCAGCCCGGGAACCCCTAGCCTGCTCCAACTTATTACGCTAGGATAGCGCGCATGTTGCGCTACCTGACCGCGGGCGAATCGCACGGCCCCTGCCTGACGATGATTATCGACGGGGTCCCCGCGGGCTTTCCGATTCAAATCGAAAAAATCAATCATGATCTTTGGCGCCGTCAGCAGGGCTACGGACGCGGCGGCCGCATGTTGATCGAGAAAGACGAGGCACAAGTTCGTTCGGGCATTCGCTGGGGCGAGACGATCGGCGCGCCAGTGGCGCTGGGCATTGAGAACCGCGATTGGAAAAATTGGACCAAGAAAATGTCCGCGCTTCCGGAAGACCGCGACGACAAAATCGCCGTTACCAAACCGCGTCCTGGACATGCTGACCTCAATGGCGCGCTTAAATACGATCGCTCGGATATTCGCGATATTCTCGAACGAGCGAGCGCCCGCGAGACCGTGGCGCGCACGGCGGTCGGATCTTTCGCCAAACAGCTGCTGGCGCCCTTCGAGATCCGCATCATGGGTTACATACGTTCCATTGGCAATGTCGCGGCCAACCTGAGTCCGCTTTCGTTCAATGAGATCTACGCCCGCTCGGAAGAGTCGCCGGTTCGAACTGCCGATCCCGATGCCGAAGAAAAGATGATTGCTTTGATCGAGGAGTGCAAAAGAGAAGGCAATACGCTCGGTGGTATCTTCGAAATTGTGGTGCTCGGGTTGCCGCCGGGATTGGGTTCCCATACCCAATGGGATCGCAAGCTCGACGGACGATTGGCCCGCGCCTTGATGAGCATCCAGGCCATGAAAGGCGTGGAGATCGGACTCGGTTTTGAAATGGCACGGCGGCGTGGCTCTCAGGTCCATGACGAAATTTTCTTCGATCCGAGTAAGGATGTGAGCGAAGGGACTCCACGCGTCGTGCCGACAGGGTTTTACCGCGGCAGTAATAACTCAGGAGGCACGGAAGGCGGCATGAGCAATGGCGCGCCGTTGATCGCCAGGGTGGCCATGAAGCCAATTTCAACTTTGATGAGTCCTTTGCAATCGGTGGATCTTCGCTCAAAGCAGCCTGCCGATGCTTCGGTAGAGCGTTCGGATGTTTGCGCGGCGCCGGCCGCAGCGGTGGTCGGCGAGTCCGTGGTCGCGTTTGAGATCGCTCGGGCATTTCTGGAGAAATTCGGGGGTGATTCATTGCGCGAGGTTCGGCGTAATTACGAAAACTATTTGGAGCAAATCAAGAGCTATTAGGCAGGGGTCGCGCGAAATCGTAGTTGAAGAATTGCGACATGCTTCGTCGCCTAGTGGAGCGCGGCAGCTACCGTTACGTAACAGACTTGGTTTTTTCTGCAATGTCGCGGAACATCGCGCTCATCGGGTTCATGGCGGTCGGCAAGAGTGCGATTGGCCGCACTTTGGCAAAAAAGCTGCGTCGCCGCTTCGTCGATCTGGATCGAGTGATTGAAAGAGCCGAAGGCCGCAAGGTGCGCGAGATTTTCGAGCACAAGGGCGAGGCATACTTTCGGCAGCTGGAAAAGCAGGCGCTGGCGGAAGTGTTGGAAAAGAATAACCAGATCATCGCGACCGGCGGCGGAGTCATTCTCGACGATCAAAATCTCCAGATACTCCGAGAAAAGGCGCTCCTAATCGGCTTGTCCGCCGAGATGGATGTGTTGCTTGCGAGAGCCGGTGATGCAACGAAAAGACCCCTTTTGCAAGGAAGTCATCGCCGGGA
Organism: Binatia bacterium; assembly: GCA_036558765.1. Taxonomy (GTDB): domain Bacteria; phylum Desulfobacterota; class Binatia; order UBA9968; family UBA9968; genus DP-20. The sequence continues at coordinate 15,573 of DATBEY010000363.1, forward strand.
AAGGATCGAGGATCTGCTGCGCCAGCGCGCAGCGCGGTATGCCCAGGCTCATGTGACCATCGATACCAGCAATTTGACCGTGGATCAGGTGGTAAAAAAGATTATGGGTATGCTCGAGGTCGGAAAAAAACCGTCGGATGGAAACTGTAAAAGTTAATTTGGGCGATCGTTCCTACCCGATCTATGTCGGCGCTGGAATTCTCGATAGCCTCGGCCAACGGCTGCAAGAATCCGGATTGGCACGCAAAGTCGCCGTTGTCACTAACCCGACGGTCGCGCAACTCTACCTCGACGCCGTGCATGGCTCGCTCCATCACGCCGGATTCGAAGTCGTACCGATTCTCGTGCCCGATGGGGAGGAACATAAGACGTTCAAATCGCTGGCGACCATCTACGATCGGCTCATTGCCGAGCGCTGCGAGAGAAAATCCTGTGTTCTTGCGCTTGGTGGTGGTGTGATTGGAGATCTCGCCGGTTTTGCCGCAGCCACTTATCTCCGTGGTGTCGCGTATGTCCAAGTGCCAACGACATTGCTCGCGCAAGTGGATTCGAGCGTCGGCGGCAAAACCGGCGTGAATCATGAAAACGGAAAAAACCTGATCGGAGCTTTTTATCAGCCCAAGCTTGTTCTCATCGACGTCAACATGCTCGCTTCGCTGCCCCATCGAGAGCTCGTTGCGGGTCTCGCCGAGGTGATCAAATATGGCATCATCGAGGACGCGCAGCTTTTTCGGGATGTGGAAAAAGATCTCGCAAAGATCATCGCGCTGGATCGCGAGTTGTTGCGGCGAGTTATCGTGACGTCTTGTTCGATCAAGGCCCGAATTGTTGAAACGGACGAGCGCGAGGAAAATCAGCGTGCCGTGCTCAACTTTGGGCACACGATCGGGCATGCATTGGAAGCGGCGACGGATTACCGGGAGTTTCTGCACGGTGAAGCCGTAGGGATCGGCATGGTCAAAGCCGTCATGCTCTCGGTGCAGCACGGTTTTTGTGACCAGCAAACCTATGAGCGTATTCTCAAGGTCATCAAAAAAGCCGGCTTGCCGAGTGAAATTCCCGCCCGCCTCTCGATGCAGAGTGTGATCGACGCCATGCAGCTAGATAAGAAAACAGCCGGTGGCCGGATCAAATTTGTGATGTCTGAAGGGATCGGGAAAACTCGTTTCCATTGGCTTTCGCCGGGAGAAGTTTTGTCTGCATTAGAGAGGTAGTTCGGACAGCGTGGTTCCGACGAAGGAGACTCGATGGCCAACATGCAGATTCTGGTGTTGAATGGTCCCAATCTTAATCTGCTCGGCAAGCGGCAGCCGGAGATTTACGGCAGCCTGAGTCTTTCGGATATCGAGCAGCAAGTGCGCGCGCTGGCCAACGAGCTTGGCGTCGAAATCGAATTTCGCCAGTCAAACAGCGAGGCCGAACTGATCGATTGGATCCATGATAGTGCCGGCAAATTCGGCGCTCTGGTCATCAACCCGGCAGCTTACACGCATACCAGCCTGGCATTGCGAGACGCCATTTCGGCGGTGGGAATTCCGACAGTGGAGATTCACATTTCCAATATTCACAAACGCGAGCCGTTCCGGCATCATTCCTACATCGCGGAAGTCGCGGTCGGTCAGATCGCCGGCTTCGGCGCGACGAGTTATCTTTTGGGGCTACGCGCCGCGGTCCAGTTACTCCAAAAATAACGAACCGACTTCGAATCCTTTTCCTCGCATTTCATCGATCACTCTTTGCCGCTCGTTTTCGATTTGGCCGATGCGCGCTCTTAGATCGCTCAGCTCTCTTTGTTTTTCTGTATAAGCGGGCGGCGCATCGAGCGAAAACTGTGGAGATGTCGCCGCGCTGCCTGTCGGCAGTCCTTGCGCTCTATTTTGAGCATCGCGCAAGCGAGACAACAAGTCATCTTGCTGGCCTTTGAAGGCTTCCTGGGTGGTAAAGAAACTTGGGTCGGGACCCTGGTTACCTCGTGTGATGAGTGAATAGCGGTCCCGCAGTTCTTTCAACTGTGCAGTCAAGTTTTTTAGCCTGTCCTCGTACGCCTTTGCTTCTGCGGCGCGCTGTTTAGCTTGTTGTTGCTCAACCGAAACCGTAGCGGGCGGTTTAGCCTGCGGCGGTTGGACCGCTGTCGGGGCAGGTTCCGGCGGGTTTTTACCGGGACGATCATCTAATGACAGAGGACGGGAACTGGCACTCTCGGAAGCTTCAGCGCGGCGGATCGTTTGAATTTGATCCTTGCTGATGGCGAGTTCGCCGCCCAGGCCAGAAAATTTGATCATGCTCCCTTCCTCGCGATAGTTCTGCACCGTCAGTTGCCGACCATTCTTTAAAACCACAACGTACTGTGCGTCCGCGATGGCGAAACCCATGGAGAGCAACGCTACGACCAGGGTAACCTTCAACATGGGACGGATTATAGCACGACGCTCGCTATTGAGGTATGCAGCCTGGACGGACTCTTTTATGCCCGGAGCAATCGTGTTAGCGTCGGCATGTCGGAGAGGTTGATTTATGAACCTGTTTCGATGTGCGCTTGTTAGTGCTTTGTTCTTTTGCATTGTTGGTTTAGACCCCGTTGCTTCGGCACAACCCAAAGTACAGATTCTTTCGCCCAAAAACGGCACGCAGATCACCCAGGATCAAAAATCAGTTTTGGTCAGCGGCAAGGTTGCGCGAGAGGCAGGGCGATCGGGAAATGTCGACATCTTTTTAGTGATCGACGTTTCAGGGAGCACTGCACTTTATTCCGGGGCGGACCTAGGCGATGCCGATCAACCTCCGGAAAGCACAGGTTTTCCGACGCCGCAAATCAGCATTGGCGGCTTCGGCCTCGGCGGACCGCCGATACGCAATCCCAGAAATTCCGTTCTTGCCGCAGAGGTTGCGGCTGCACGCCGCCTGCTGCTTCAACTCAATCACGAGACGACACGGGTCGGCGTCTTGAGCTTCAGCGACCGCGCCAATTTACTCCAGCCGCTCACCCATGATTTCGAAATAGTTCGAAAAGTTTTGGCCGACGTGCTGCGCTCGGGTTCTTACGGCGGTACGAATATGGTCGAAGCGATACGGCTAGCCATCAGTGAGTTGATGGGATTCGGCACCAGCGAAAGGCGCACCGACGCCATCAAAGTGCAATTCCTTCTCACCGATGGGTTTCCAACTCTGCCGATCGGTGAAAGCAAGAGAATGACACCGGAGGATGTCGCGCTGACGATCAACGCGGCACGGTTGGCCGGCAAAGCGGGCATCAAGGTCCACGTCTTCGCTCTTGGGGAGGAAGCGCTCTCTTATCCGCGCGCCGCGATCGGTATTGCCAAAGAAAGCGGCGGCACTTATACGCCGGTGGTGCGGCCGGCGGATGCGCTGGCGGTGCTCGAAAACATCTCGGTGGTCGGTGTTGATTACGTGCAGGTCATCAACCAGACGATCGGGCAGAAGGCGACACAATTACGGTTAGCGGCCGACGGGTTTTTTTCCTCGGCAGTGCCCGTGACCGAAGGAAAAAATCAAATCGATGTCTTGGCGCGGGCGAGTGACGGTGGCAATGCTCGTGAATCGATCACGATTTATTATCAGCCCGGCACACAAAAGTCCCTGGACTTGGAAGTCTTCCTAGAAAAGGAAAAGAATCTCCAACTCGAAGTAAACCGGCTCGGCAAAAGTCCGGCAGAAATTCAGCGGGAAGTCGAGCGCAATCGTGAAGATAGTCTGAGCAAGCCGCAGCAGCTGCCGCCACCGACGGAAGGACCGGCGCGATGAGACTGTGTTTGCGCCAGCTTTGCGCCTGACCTAGCGGGGTTTTCTTTCCGCTTCAGCCGCGATGGCGATTTCAGAGGCGCCGGCGCGTTTGATCATCGACATTACCTTGACGGTGTCGCCCAGCAGCACATCTTTGTCGCCACGAAGAATCACGGTCTTGTCAGCGCGAGCGTTGAGCGCATCCTGAAGGACTTTTTCCAGATTCTCTTCCTTGACGATTTTCTGGTCGACATAAATTTCGTGTTTCGGGGTGATGGTCACCGTGGTGCCGCGCGATTCTGACTGAGTCGCAACGGCTTTCGGCAAGTTCACTTTCCCGCCGGACTCAATCATCGCCGAACTGGTGATCATGAAGATAATCAGCAGCACGAGGAAAATATCCGTCAATGGAGTGATATTTATCTCAGCGACGATATCGGAATTGTCTTCGTTTCCACCCATCGGGGTGATAGCCATGAAATCCTCACGCGCTCATGAGCTGGACAATTTTAGCGGCTTGGATGCGGAACAGGCCCGTAAGCATTGAGATGCGGGTTTGGAAATAGTTATAAAAAATGACCGCGATGATCGCGACGCCGAGACCTAATGCGGTCGCCACCAAAGCTTCGGAGATGCCGGCAGCGACGACGGCAAACCCGCCGGTTCCGGCGATCGCCATACTTTCGAAGGATTTAATAATTCCCACCACCGTGCCGAGCAGACCGATAAAGGGAGCGCTGCTTGCGACTGTGCCTAGGATCCACAGATTTTTCTTCAATTTCTGGGTTTCTTCGAAGAGCGCTTCGCTGACGATGCTGTTGGCGGCTTCCAGGCGCGTGCTGCTTTCCCGTTCCAGGATGTTCAAAAAAATTCTGGCGACGGGCCAATTCGAGTTTTGTTTACAAATGGCAATCGCCAAATCGCGCTGCCCTTTTTTGACCGGTTCGAGAATGGATTCAGTGACTCGAAGCGTAATCGCACCGAGATTTCTAAGCGACCAGAGACGCTCAAACACCACGGTCAAGCTGATGATCGACAGGAGAATCAACGGGTAGGTCGCTATGGCGCCTTTATGGATAATGTCGATGAGATCGAGACCTTGCGGCTGCATTAAATTTCCTTCCGATGATCGGATGATGATTACCTTATACCAAAATTATTGCAATGAACCCGGGCGGATTCGGACTGTCTCTGCAGGGATGGCTAGCCGCGCACACCGATGGTGACGGTAAATTGCATGCGCAGAGGGGTGTTGGCCAGGTCTTTCAATGTCTCAGGGATCGGCGGGAATGGTGATGCGCGCTTCATCGCCTCGACCGCGCTGGCATTCAGTCTCGCGTCAGTGGACTCCAGCACTTCCGAGCGCATGAGTCTACCCGCTTTGTCGAGTGTGAATAAGATGGCGACTTTTTGCACGCCGTTGACACCGTCGGGATACTTCCACACGGACTCCACTCGTTTCTTGAGCTGGCTAAGATATTGGTTGTAATCAGCGCTCGATAAGCCCCTCAGTCCGGTCGTGCTGCCGCCGCCACTGCCGGTTCCCGTACCCCCGCCGGTTACGCCTGTGCCGGTAGTACTGCCGCCGGGGACGCCATACGGGCCTAATCCCGTTCCTGTTCCTTTGAGAGCGCCGGGGATCTGCGTGCCCTCCTTGAGCGCCTTGATGCCGGGACCTTCTCCCGCGCCTTTTAGTGCTGCCAGGGATTGCTGCTGACGGAGATCCAGATCAGCAGTATTGCTGGGAAGATTTGTCGGACTGTCCTTGGTAGGCAAGCGCACCAATGAGTCCGGTGACGTTTCCTTTGTATTTACCGATTCGGCGCGCGAATCTGAAGCCAAGATCTTTGGCGCAGGCAAAGGCGCTGGCGTCGGAGGCGGCGCGGTTTCAGCGGGAGTACTGCTTGGAACCGAAGTTTCAATCGAGCCTTTATCCAATCTGCCGGTCCGCTGCGCGGGCGCTGTCGGAGTTCCCAGTTTTGGCATCGTGCGCGGCCCGCCGGGACCACTGCCTGGACCGATACTCTTGTTCCGGGATGTCCCTTCTCTTGGTTCCAGTAGCTGCACAGAAATCGGCGTTTGCTCAGGTTGTGCTATCGGCAACATCGCCGCGCGCAAGGCGAGCAATGCAAGCATCGAGTGAAACAACACCGAGGGGATGAGAAAAGGACTGCGGAATAGCGAGAGGACGCTAAAGTCTTCCCAATCAGCGGTGATCTGCTGCATTTTCGTCACCGGGAAGAGAAATTTTCGTCAATTCGGTCATCGCTGCGGGGAGCTCTTCTTTCTTTGAGAGTATTTCGAGCCCGACGGCACTGACATCGCGCCGAACGAGGCGACCATTTTCATAATACGTCCATAAGTCCGCGACGCCGTCACCGTTGAGATCGCGCTCTTCTTTGAGAACGACCTCGCCATCTTTGCTGGCGTCATAATAAGTCCACAGATCAGGCCGGCCAGCGCCGCGCGTGTCTTTCTCGAGCTTGGCGAGTCGGCCATTCTGATAAATGGCGCGATAAGTGATACTTCCCAAGCCGGCCTCGTCACGCTCTTCGCGAATAATTTTGTCGTTATCGTAGAAATATACTGTATCGGGTCTGCCGAGTTGCTTAGTATCGACCTCACGGCGAACCATTTTGCCTTCTTTGAAGTAGCTCCAGGTATCGACACGGCCGTCGCCTTTTGTTGACTCTTCTTGACGAATAATTTCACCCGGCTTTTGTGGATTATAATAAATCCACAAATCTGCGACGCCATCGCCGTTCAAGTCGCGCACTTCAACGTTTTTAAATGGACTCGGCGGTGTTTGGGCGACGGCCGGTTTGCCCAGGGACGCGATGCTAGTGGTCTCGCCGGGGAGTTGCTTGGTGGATGATGGTTGTGCGGAGTCTCGTGGCTGAGCCGTAGGGTTTGAAACCGGTTGCACGGGCGGCTCGGTTTTGGCGCTGCTATCACCGGCTTGGGCAATTTGATTTTCCAAGCCGCGCTGCCGTGCCAATTCTTGGTCGATGGCGGCTTCTAGCTGCTGATCTTTTTTCTGCTCTGTAGAGATCTGATTGTTAATCTGACCGTAATAGGAGTCCGCCGTGACCAACCCGGTGATCAGACCAATGATCAAGCCGCCGCCCGCTCCATAGGGTCCGGCGAGGGACCCGCCCATCGCGATGCCTTCCATCGCCTTATTCCAGGCGTGCTGCCAGCGCTGCGAGCCGGTAATGTCAGGATTTTGAGGCGCGGACGCAGAGGTATTCACGGGATTGCCAGGATTGGTAGGATTTTGCCCGGGGGACACAGGCGGAGGCTGCGTCGCCATGGGATCGCACGCGTAGAGCACGACAATGTGCAGTAGCAGCAAGAGGCTGAATCGCGCTCTCATAGATAAACCTTGAAACGCGGATCTTACTTTATTTGCCGGTCCAAAACCAATCCGGAAACAGCGTTGCTCGCGGGGCTCTGTATCGCCGTTGTGGCATCGAGAGCGCTTTTGAGCTCTTCCTCGATAGTCCTAAATGGCTTGGAAACCCTTGGCGGCTCGAGATTATCCAAAGTCTCTTGACCAACGATCTGGCCGCCTTTGAAAATGTAGCGAGCGGTAATTTTTCCCTGATAATTCTGATCTTCGAGCTGTTCAATTCGCTCGCCGTTTTGAAAATTTACCCAGACATCGACACGACGATCACCATTGGTATCCGCCTCTTGGGCAACCAACTGCCCTTTATCGTAAATGGTTCTAAAATCAAGGACGCCCGTGCTCTTCGTATCACGCTCTTCGCGCACGAGTTGATTATCCTCAAAGTAGTAAACTGTATCCCATTTGCCGGTGCCTTTTGTGTCGCGCAGCCGCTTGGTCACGCGGCCAACGGAAAAGAATTCAATCATATCCATACGGCCGCGGTGCGCGGTATCCTCCTCTCGGCGGATGACCTCGTCGCCCCGGAAGTAAACGACTCGGCTAACTTTGCCGTCGCCTTGGAGATCCTCCTCCTGTTTGATCAAGCGACCATCCTGGTAATAGCCCCAAAGGTCGATTTTGCCGGTATGTTTGCGATCGACCTCTTTACGCACCAATTGGCCGTTCTCAAAGTAAGAGAAAGTATCGGGCTTGCCGTCTCCATTGCTGCTTTCTTCAATCCGGACAACCTTGCCATCCTTGTAAAAAACCTGCCGCTGTCCAGTACTCGCGGTATTCCCCGACTCCTCGCTCCGCACCGGTTGCCCATTCTCGTAATATACCCACAAAGTCGGCTGGCCCGAATGGTTTGTATCTTGACCTTTCCGCTCAACTTCGCCTTTGCCGTTTAGGTAGAGCCAAGTGTCGATCTGCCCGTCATTTTTACTGGCGATTTCTTGACGCACCGGTTTTCCCGCTTCGTAGTAGGTGATCGTATCGGATTTGCCGTCAAAATTGACGTCTTGTTCGAGCCGCTGGATTTGTCCATTGGAATCATAATAGATCCAGCGGTCCATTTTGCCATCGCCATTGGTATCCTGCTCTTGACGCGTCACGCTGCCACGTTCGTCGTAGTAAAAACTTGCGATCGGCTGCTGCGAATAGCCGGGCGCCGCTGCCGCGAGCAGCAGCAGCGTGGTCAAGCAGCAAATACCGGATTGGGTCATCGCTCATCCTGGAAAGCAGAGCGCGTGATCCGAGCTTACGAGTTCGACTTATTTTTGGAGTCGTGCAGAGCTTGTGGATTATCGGCCGGAGTAGTCTCGCTATCATTGATCGCCTTCTTAAATCCGCGGATGGCTTCGCCGAGCGATTTGCCGAGCTCAGGAAGTTTGCTCGGGCCGAAGACCACGAGGGCCACGATAAAGATTACGATCAATTCTGGGGCGCCAAGACTGCCGAACATACGTCACCTCCGGCGGCAAAAATCACGCTACGATACAGGGTAAGGCTTGTCAATCTAGGCAGACCCTATCCCCGAGCGGCGGCTTACACCCACTGAGTCAGCGGGGAAGTGCTTGCCTTGCAAATCGACAATTCTCAGGTAAACCTGCTCGTTAACCTGTGAGCTTGTCCATTGTCGCGCGCCGAAACGATCGACGATTTCCCTGACACCCGCTCCCCGGGCGACCTTCTACATGACTGGCTGCCATGGCTTCTGACCGCGGCAGTTACTTTTGTTCTGCTCAATCAATTGGGGAGCGCAGCGCTTTTCGAGCCCGACGAAGGTCGCAACTCCGAAAAGGCTCGGGAAATTCTCGTGCTGAACGATTGGGTTACGCCACACGAGAATTTTTACCCGGTTCTGGACAAACCCATTTTTTTTTATTGGCTGATTGCGGTTTTCTATAAGCTCCTCGGCGTGTCGGAATGGACGGCTCGCCTGCCTTCGTTCTTGGCTGCCCTCGGTTGCCTCGTGTTGGTCTATCGTTTTGCTCAGTCTCATTGGGGACGTTGGGTGGCGTTGTGGAGTGCGCTGATTCTCGTGACAAGCGTTGAGTTCTTTATTCTAGGGCGGATCGTGATCTTCGATATGCCGCTTACTTTTTTTGAAACCATCGCGCTCTTGGCATTCTACGAAGCCCAGCGTAGCGAGAATCGTCGTCGGCGCGCGGCTCTTTGTCTGGCCATGTATCTCGCTCTCGCCGTGGGAACTCTCATCAAAGGCTTGGTCGGGCTCGTCATTCCTGGGATGGTGTTCTTCCTTTTTATTTTGCTGCGGCGACGGTGGCACGTTTTACGGCGAATGTATCTGGTTCCCGGGGTTGGTATTTTTATTGCCGTCGTTCTCCCGTGGTATCTTCAGGCCGAAGCGCGAAACCCTGGATACCTCCATTATTATCTATGGGCAGAGCATTTCGGTCGATATACCAGTGCGACCTTCGATCGTTCGGAGCCATGGTACTATTTCATTGTCGTTGCCCTGATTGGTTTCTTTCCATGGACGGTTTTGCTGCCTTGGATGATCAAAAATCTTTGGCGCAGAAGTTGGAATGACAAAACATGGTACCTCGTGATTTGGGTATGCGTGCCGCTGTTGTTTTTTTCCGCTGGCAATTCAAAGTTGCCGCATTACATCCTACCGATCTTTCCTGCCGGTGCCATACTGGCGGGCGCAACAGTAGTTAGCTTGTGTGAAAAATCTGCGGCCAAATTGCGACTAGCCCTATCTCTAATCTGGGTAGTGCAGACCGTGAATGGTCTGTATTTGTTGCTTGGATCGTTTTATCCGAGGATCTTGACGCATCAACTTCGCGATCGGTTTATCGGCATGGCGGATCTGCTTTGGGTTTATGCGATAGGTTCACTGCTGATCCTGAGTTATATGGCGACGAGAAGTATTCACGATGCGCGGGTGCGCCCAAGCCTCATTTACCTTGCGCAGCTTGTCGGCTTGGGCATCTTCCTTGTGTTCCTTACGCAGATGATGGTCGCATTATCGCCGGATCGATCCGCTAAAACGACTGCCATGGCAGCATTGGCTCAGCTGCGGACGGGAGCGCAAGTCGTATTTTTCGAAACGTATATGTCAGGAATGCCTTTTTACCTCCACAGCGAGCGACCGATTTGGCTGATTACGCACGATGAAAAAAAGCGCACATTTCTCGGAAACTACTATGTCATCGGCAAACGGCAGGATTCGTTGACGCTACGGGGAAAAGCGATTTTCAATATGGACGATTTTCGTGAGCAATGGAAGACTCGAAAACAGCCGCTGCTGGTCATCGTCAAGGAAAAAAACTTTAACCGGCTGGTCGAGACCGTTGGCGAAGCACTGAGCCCCGTGGCGGCGATTGACGAATACTTCTTGGTGGCAAAACGCTGAGGGCGAGAATTCTTTGTTCTGTACGGCTCAACAAAGGATGATGGTGGGGGTTCTAAAACGAGGCAGGCATGCATGATCTATTGATTGCAACTCTCTTGGGAATTGTGGAAGGAATTACCGAATTTTTGCCGGTATCATCCACTGGGCATTTAATCATTTCCGGCCATCTGCTCGGGTTTGTCGGCGACCAGGCAGCGAGTTTTGAGGTCATCATTCAGCTCGGTGCGATTCTTTCGGTGGTGCTGCTCTACTGGCGCCGATTCGTCGGTTTGATTCCCGCTTCTGTGAAGGCCTTTGAGGCGTCAAATCTGGAGGGCTGGTCAGGTCTTTGGCGCATCGCGCTCGCAACGTTTCCGGCCTTGGTCGTGGGCTACGGCGCACGCCATGTGATTAAGGAGCAACTGTTCAACCCGTCGGCCGTGACATTGGCTCTAGCTGTTGGCGGCATCGCCATTCTGCTCGCCGAGCGTTATGCCGCAAAGCGAAAGACCAATAGTCTCGAAAGGCTGACGCTTCCCCAAGCCCTGGGAGTCGGTCTTTTCCAGGTGCTCGCCCTTTGGCCCGGTACATCGCGCGCCGCGGCAACCATTGTCGGCGGGATGCTGCTCGGTTTAGATCGGAAAAGCGCTGCTGAGTTTTCGTTTTTGATTGCGGTGCCCGTGATGCTGGCAGCGAGCGGCTACGAGCTGATCAAGATGCGCCATGAAATGGCGCTGCAAAACATGTTGCAGCTCGGCGTCGGTTTTGTGATTTCCTTTATAGTGGCGCTCATCACCGTTAAAGTTTTCGTCAGTTTTCTTCAGCGTGGAAAGCTTACGCCTTTTGCCTGGTATCGCATTCTCGTGGCGCCGATTTTTTATTTTTTGACGCGTGGCTTAAAATTTTGAAGCCAGCCGTTCCACGCCGCAGCTAACGGTGATCGTGACGCTGCTTGATCCAGGCGAAGATCTGGTTTCGGTACAGGTAAGCAAGACCTAAAGCGGCGAGCGACACAAAGGCAAAGATCACGAACGTGTGGTATTCCTCGTTGCGAATAGTTGCGCCCTGCATGGTGAGCAGATAGGTACCCGGGATCCGTCCGATCACCGAAACAATCAAAAAGGTGCTGAGCTTCATCCGACTCAGTCCAAGGACATAACACAGGTAGTCTTTCGGGAACCCAGGAAAAAGAAACAGCACGAAGCAGATGAAGGTGCCGGTTCTGGTGGTTAGAAAATTGAATCGTTCAAGAACTTCCCGCTTGACGAATCGTTCAACGAACGGCCGGCCGAGAATGCTTGCCAATTCGAACGCGACCCACGAGCCCAAGGACAATCCCACCGTTGACAAGAGAAAGCCGACGGTTTCGCCGTAGACATAACCTCCGGCAACGCCCGTGAGCTCCCCGGGGAATGGCGCTGCCACGACTTGAAGAACCTGCAACAGCACAAAAACCGCAGGTGAATACGGACCAAGGCTCTGCAGAAACTTGCTGAGTTTGTCCCGATTCGAGTAGATCCCCTCGAAATCGTCGAAATCCTCGCCCGCCGGAGCGAACGCAGTGAATGGTCGCGGAATGTAGCGACTGAAGAAAAAGAGCAGCACCACCACCGCGATGAAGATGACGCCTCGAATCGCGAGTTGGCGACGCTGATTGGTCATCCCAACCTTATAACAATAAAAAAATCGCAAGACGAGGGAGTAACGGAAGCAAAACTAGCAAGTTCGGGAGGAGGAAACGTAACACTTTGCCGTCGTACCGAGTGGCGGCATGCGGTTGTTTGATCACACCAAAAAAAAGTGGCGCCGGAATCATCCAGCGCCACTTTCGCGTTCAAAACGATCTTGCGGAGCAGTTATTCCGCGCCGACTTTCGGACGCCACTTATCAAAGCGGGCCTCGTAACGATCGATGACATCGGTCAGTACCATACCGCAGATCGCGAAGATCAAAACACCGACAAAAACTTTATCCGTCTGGAAAGTGGCGCCGGCGACGGTGATCATGAAACCGATACCGGCGGTGGCCGCATACAGTTCACCAACCATAACGCCGATCAGCGCGCGGCCAACGGCAAGACGGAGACCGGTCAATATAAAAGGAACCGTCGAGGGGAGGACAACAGACTTGAAGATCTGCCATTCGGAAGCTCCGAAACTGCGTGCCGCCGTGAGGAGATTCGCGGGCGTGGTTTTGACACCATCGCGGGTGTTGATCAAAAGCGGGAAGACGGCGCCAAGAAAAATGATTCCGACTTTCGACAGGATTCCGATACCGAGCCAGATAATAACCAGGGGCAGCAAGGCAACGCGGGGCGTGGCATTCATCGCGTTCACGAACGGGTCGCAGACGTAGGCGAATTTTTTATACCAACCGATAGCGATGCCGAAAGGAATGGCGACGACGACCGAGAGAAGATATCCCCAGACGAACTCGATGCCGCTAACATAAAGGTCATTCCAGATTTCGCCCGATGCGAACATTTGATAGCCGGCTTTGACGATCAGCGAGGGCGCACTCATGAACATCGGGTTAATCAACTGGAAGGTATTGCCGCACAGTTCCCAAATCGTCAGGAATATGAATACAGCGATTGTGCCAAGAATCTTACGTTCTTGATTGAGATAGAACTTGTACGCGGCCGATGCTTCCGCGACTCGGATGTCTAGCAATTGTTCTTCTTGAGCAGCTTGAGCCATAAATGACCCTCCCTGTAAAAACCGGTTAATGGTCTGTTAAAGTTGCCAGCCTGCGAACCACTACCAAAAGGCTACAGGGTTGTCAACACATTTCAAGTAGGCTTTACAGAAACTTTCACGCCCGAACAAAATAGTTTTTCGCCGCCTGATCGAGGCCGTAAACTTGACAATGATTAATGTATTAACTATTTTTATCCACAATAATCTCTCCGGTACTAGGAGATCTCATGAACCTCCTGTTTGTGACACCCCCAATGGGCAACTGGGCACCGTGGGGCGAGCGGCATCTGGCTGTAAATCCGTTGTACGCGCAGGTCGCGGCCTTTATTCGCGAGAAAAGAGCCGCGGATGTTGCGGTCCTCGACTGCCGGGCGCTCGCCCTCGACGACGAGCAAATGATCGACGCGATCGAAGAGCGCCGGCCAGACGTCGTTTTTTTCGGGGCCATGATTGCGGCTGCCGGCGGAGCAGCGCAGCTTAATCGCTTTCACGCGGCAATGAAGTTGATCAAGCGATCCCGGCCGCAAACCATTACGATTGGCGGCGGCTTGATGTACACGGCGGTGCCGCAGAAGATCATGACGGAGAACCCGCAACTCGACTTCGCTATCGTCGGCGTGTTTGGCGATAACGAGTATCCGCTCTGGGAGCTCCTCGAAGAGCTCAAGAAACCGGCGCCGAATTTTGCCGGGATCCGGGGCCTCGCCTGGCGTAAAGGGGGCGAGATTGTGCTCAATCCAGCTCGGCCAGTGATCAGCGATCTGGACGAGCTGCCGATGCCCGCCTACGATCTCTTTCCGATGGACAGGTATTATGGTTACTCGGTGATTCCCAACTACAATGAAGCGGTGACTTCGCGCGGCTGCGAAGGCGCATGCCATTTTTGCTACGAATGGTGGCTCGTCGATCCACGCAACCCGCGCGATTTCAGCTCCCACCGGACGCGCGGTGGTCGCGCGGTAGCGGAGGAGATGGAGCTGCTCAACAAAAAATATGGTGTCAAAGCTTTGACCTTCATGGATGATGACTTCAACTCGGACCGGCAAAAAATGGTGGATTTGGTCGAAGCGCTGGAAGAAAAAAAGCTCGACGTCAGCTGGTTCTGCCTGAGCCGTGCGCAGAATCTGATCCGCGATGCCGACCTAATCCCGCGCTTGCGCAAAGTCGGACTCTATCAGGTTCTGATCGGGATCGACGGCGGCACCGACGAGGAAATCGCCGAAGCGCGCAAAGGTAACATGAAAGTCGGCGTCAAAGAACTGAGAGAGCTGATCCAATTTCTTCGTAAAAATGATATTTCAACCATCTCGACTTATTTAAACGGATTCTGGGAGGATGATGAAGCGAAGGTTCGCCAGCGCGCCAAAGCCGTGGACGAGATCGATCCGGACATCGTGATGATTCAATTGCTGAACCCAATCCCCGGCTCGCCGATCTATAAGAAGGCGGTGAAGGAAAGTCTGATCGAAATCGACAATCTGAGCCTTTATGACCTCGAACACTGCGTGATGCCGACTAAATATCTGAGCCGCCAAGAACTCGGCGAGCTGACGGGCTGGGCTTTCCAAAACTTCTATAGTAAGCCAGGTCGGATCGATCGAATCTTGAACGGTTATAGCTCGCCCTACGTGAAGATGAAATTTCTCTCGTTCAAAAACAACGCCGCGAAATACGAAAAAGGCGCGTCGGAGGACGCCGTCGCCATCTAGCCAACCGTGTGACTGTGGCGGATCGTTCAAACAGCGAAGCACTGAGCGGGAAGATCGCTCTGGTAACCGGCGCAAGCCGGGGCATCGGCGCGGCGGCAGCGATTCGGCTCGCGCAGCGCGGCGCGGCCGTTGTGGTGAATTATCACCAAAACCACGCCGCGGCCCAGAAAGTTCTCGACCAGGTGAAAGCGAGCGACGCGAGAGGGATAATTTTTCAAGCCGATATGACCCGCGGCGAGGAAATCGAAAGAATGGTGCAGGCGGCAGAACGCGAGCTTGGCGCCATCGATATTTTGGTCAACAACGCCTACTTTCCGTTTCAGGTGGGATCTCTTCACGAGCTTACGTGGGGTGATTTTCACCGCGCAGTGGAGCACGAGCTTTCGGCTTTTTTTCATTGTGTCAGTGCGTGCTTGCCCAAAATGAGAGAAAAAAAAGCGGGGCGGATAATTGTGATTAGCTCGCGACTGGCGCAACAGCCCCTGCCTAGGATGGGGGCTTACGCCGCTGCAAAATCGGCGCTCGAATCGATGGCGGATACGATGGCCATCGAGTTGGGACCACTTGGAATAAGCGTGAATGTCGTCACGCCTGCCTTCACCTTGACGGACGCCTCGCTGATTATGCCCGAGGCGTATCGAGAGCGGGTCAAACAAACGCGGCCCCTCAAGAAACATCTCTACCCGGAAGATGTCGCGGGCGCGGTTGCATTTCTCGCGGGCGACGAAGCCGCGATGCTCACCGGCAGTCATATTTTAGTTACCGGCGGCAGTCATTTGCAGCTCTAAAAGATCAGGATTAACGTTCAACAGTCATCCTTCGCTCGGGCCTGCCCTTTGGCCAGCAGGCTGTTTGCAATCACATGCTGTCGCTCGACGAGATCGTTGCCGGCTTGACTGAGATCGTCGGCCCTCAACGGGTTTCCACCAATCCGATCGACAAGATCAATTACCAGCACACTCTCGCCTACGGCGCATACCGTGCACTGCCCGATGTCATTGTTCGTATCGAATCCGACAGTACCGGCCGGCATAAGGTTGCCGAGATTCTCCGTTTCGCGAACGAGCACACTATTCCGATCGTCGCCAAAGGTGGCGTTGGGATGGGCATCAGCTCGCCATTAAAAGGCGGGCTACTCCTCGACATGCTCGGCATGGATAAAATTTTGGAAGTTAACCCAACCACGCAGTATGTCATCGCCGAGGGTGGCGCGAGCGTTTATGCGATCCATGGAGCGCTCAGAAACTACGGTCTGATGCTACCGAATTTCGGAACTTACGGGCCGGCCGTAGTGATCGGCGCGATGATCAACAAGGGCGGGATCGGCTACGGTATGACCCGGTATGGCTGGATCGCAGACATGGTGCTCGGGCTGGAAGTGATTCTCGCCAACGGAGAAACTATTCGGCTCGGCGCCCTGGCCAATGAGGGAACCACTTTTGGACCGTTTCAAAAATGGATTCATTTGCCGGATCTGCTCGGTCTTTTCACCCTCGCTGCCGGCTCCATGGGCATCATCAGCAAGGTCTGCCTCCGAGCCATTGAAGGCAAGCGCGAGTGGCTGCACGATTACTGCTATTCGTTCCGCCGCGATCAGCTGGAAGAAGCGCAGGATGCGCTGACGCAACTCGTCAAAGGCGAAATCGTTTACGATATCCATTTCACCGATCGTTGGCAGTACCACTGGCCGATGGAAGAGGGGCTTTACGACAAACGCAAAATTCCCGATGACGGCTGGTTTTTTTTAAAGACCATGCTGATGGCGCGCGCCAGCGATGAACTACAATACAAAGAAAAACGGATGCGGCAAATTTATCGTGATGCCGGCGCAGTCGACGTCCCCGAAATCGCCGAAAAGGGAATGGGCGCCAAAGCGCAAGAGCATGGGCTTCACGGCTGGCCGGATTGGCACGTAATGGGTCCGGACGGCTGGTGCGGCTCGGTGGTGCGTCACACCGGAATGTTCGCGGTTACTTCCAAGATGTACCCGCTGACCTTTCTAAAGGAGATGTACGATCTCGACGAGGCTGCCAAGCGTGAATGTGGACTTTGGGACCCGGAACATTCACCCCAGCACGATAGCTACGTGACACGTGATTTTGCCATCAAAGAAGAGTATTTCGTGTTCTACAATCCCTACGATGACGAAGATGTCGCAAAACTGCGGAAGTGGATGGGGATGGTGCAGCGATTCAGCAATGAGCGGGGCGTTGTCTGGACCGCGCCGACCTTGAGCACGAAGGGGCCGCTGCCTTATGGCAGGCTGGGCAATCTGTATGACCTCATTAAAGAAATCAAGCAACTGGTCGATCCTAACAATATTTTGAACCCCGGTGCACTCTACTAAGTGTTTTATTCAACATTCAAGTTTAAAGAAGAGATGGTCGCGCGCAGGACGAGCGCCGACGTGAGGAGAAAATATGGGACTTGGGAGACAAGACTTTTCCGGTAAGCGAGTCGCCCCGCAGGAAGCCGACGCGGTGATCGCAGATTTGAAAAAATATTTGGCCGAAATTTCCGATCGCTGGCTCATCAGGGGGCGCTTTCACAGCGATATGGCGAATGGCAGTTTGCCGATGGAAGCAATTAAGGTCTTTTGGCAGAACTGGTACGGCTTCGTTGCCGAAATCAACAATTTTCACGGTGTCGCCTACCAGCGACACCTGCCGTTTTTCAAGCGCCACCCCGAGCTGCAAAAACATTTTGCCAATCACGTCGCCGACGAGATGATTCATCCGAAACCGCCGGGGCACATTCAGATCGTGCTCGAGCAGGGGCGTAACTTTGGACTCACGAACGACGAAATGATCGATTACGAAATGCTGCCGGAGTGCCGGGCCTTTCTCGAGTATTATCGGGGTGTGCTCTATGAAGGCACGATGATCGAATGGTGGGCGTCGTTCTGCGTCGAGGAAGCAGTTGGTCACTGGGCCAAGTTCTTCGGCGGCGCGCTACGAAAAAATTATAAAATCCCGGAAGAGAAGATCGTCTACTTCCGGATGCATGCCGAAGCCGATCTCGAAGAGCACGACGGTGTCATGGCCCATGCGGATCTCGATTGGACGGTGCTCAAAAAAATGCTCGAAGAAGGAAAGGCGGAGACGCGACCGGGGTTCAATTTGGAATACTGTTTGCGCACAGGCACGGCATATTTTGCCTGGTTTTTTGAGGGGGTTTACCAATACGTGAAAAAAGAAGGTTTGTATAAAGTGTAACATGACCGTAAACGAAAACCGGCAGGAGCTTTCGCCGCGGCCGCTGATGCGAATCCTTGGCGATTTCGCCAATAGCCAGATCCTCGACGCTTCCATCGAATATGATTTCTTCAGCCTGATTCACGGTGGCAATCACTCTGCTGACGAAATCGCGCGCGCGGCAGGCACGGATCCGCGCGCGACCCGCATTGTCCTCGATAGCTTGCCTGCCCTGGGAGTGGTGCAAAAACGCGATGGCGGATATTTTCTCACGCCGATGGCGGATGCATTTCTGGTTAAAGGCAAACCGTCCTACGTCGGCGACTTTCGTCATGTCGCCTTGGCGCTCTGGGACGGCATGGCGCATCTCAAGGAGTCGCTCAAAACCGGTAAGCCGCTGAGCCGCATGGACCCCGGCGCCGAGCTAAAAGTCTGGGAAAAGCTCGTGCTCGGGATTATCGTCATCGCCGAACCTGCCGCCAAAGCGCTCTGCGATCTTTTGAAAATCGGCATCGACAAAAAAGGACTCAAGGTGCTCGATATCGCCGGCGGCTCGAGCATTTTCGGGATGACGATTTTGACCCGCGACTGGACCGCTGAAGTAACGCAGCTCGACTGGCCCAATGTAAACGCGGTCGCGAGAAAAGCTAACCAAGCGCGCGGGCTCGAAGGCAAGATCCGCTTCATCGACGGCGAACATCATACGGCGCTCATCGAAACGAATCATTACGATTTAGTGCTTGCCAGCAATTTTTGCCGCTTCGAATCACCGCAGGGAAATCAAAAACTATTCGCGAAAGCGCACTCGGCGCTCAAGGCGGGCGGAATTCTTGTCGTCAATGACTTTGTGCCCAACGAAGAGCGCACGGAGCCGACGTTTGCTTTGCGTTTTTCGGTGTACACCTTGACCCACACGCCCCAAGGCGAGTGTTGGACGCTCTCTCAATATGCCGATTGGTTGGAAGAGACCGGCTTCCGTTCGATCGAAACTTATGGGGACATTCCGAACACGCTACCGGGAACGACGCTGATCCTGGCAAAAAAAACTTAACCAACTCTGTGGAAGAAAGAAGCCCTCGATACGGCCCTGCGCGCCTACTCGGGCATTCGGGAATTTTATCGTATATTGCCGAGAGGCAGAATTAAGGCGAATGCTAGAGGAAACTTCTACTTCTATAGTTCAGATGACCAACAGCTTGCTTTGGTGGTACCGAGTTATGTTGGCGGAGGAGTTCAGATGAATCAGCCAGTTCAAATCATTGATGGAGATGGGCATATCTTCGAAGATGGCGATGGTATCGCTCGTCATTTTCCGTTTAGTGCTGCCGGAGCGCGTTTACGGAGCGGCGTATTTCCATTGAATAGCCATATCCAGTATTCGCTGACGCGCACGCCGCCCGGTGCTTTCGCTACTACACCCGACGGGCGGTTCAAAAATCCCGGCCGCGAGGGATGGATCGAGTTCATGGACCAAATCGGAATCGGTCATGCGGTCCTTTTTCCCACCGCCGGGCAACGGATCGGACGAATTGTCGATCGCGACTACGCCGTTGGCGCGGCGCGCGCATACAACGATTGGTTGGCCGAAACCTATCTGCGGCGGGACTCACGCTTCAAAGGCATCGCCATCGTGCCGATGCACGATGCGGAAGCGGCACTGGCGGAATTGCACCATGCTTACAGCGAATTGGGTATGTGCGGCGTCCTATTTCCCGCAACGGGAGTACACTTAAATCTGGGCGCAAAGCCTTACTGGCCGGTTTACGCCGAGGCGGCTCGGTTGGGTTGTCCAATTGTCGTTCACGGCGGCGGACACTGGGACCTCGGCATGGAAACGATGAACGTCTCCACCGGCGCCAACGCCATCGGCCACCCGATGTCTTTGGCCATCGCCTTGGCGGAAATGGTGCTCAACAATCTGTTCGATCGTTATGCCGGCTTGCGAGTTGCTTATCTCGAAGGCGGGCCGCTCTGGTTTTTGATGACGCTCGAGCGTCTTTCGCGCTCGTTCGAAGCAGGAACGCCGATCAATCCACGCGGTGAACTGCTCAACTTGCCGGAGGGAAAAACCGTTGCCGATTACATTCGCGCGCTAGTGCAAGCGGGCCGGCTGGTGGTGGGAATCGAGGGGGGCGAAAGCGATCTCGCCTACGCGATTCAAGTCGCAGGCGAGCAAGCGTTCATGTTTTCCTCGGACTTTCCGCACGAGGTCAATGTCCAGACGGTTAAAAAGGAAATTCACGAATTGTGCGAGCGAAATGAAATCAGCGACAGCGCCAAACGAGCAATTCTCCGCGATAATGCCGAGCGCTTTTATCGGCTGAGCGAGATCTCGAACTAACAGCGAAAATCTACATTTTGAAGCCGTGCAGCCTCGCCGGGTTATCGACGATAATTTTGCATAGCAGCTCCGTATCGCCATCGACATAACGATACAGCAGTTCAACCTCCTCAGCGTCATTCATCATGCGCTTTGTCCATTGCGGGTGCGGCCAATGCCAATGCCGCGGTAGCGATCCCGGTCGTCCAGACTTTGAAGCGCGTCCAGAAGGAGCCGATGATCGCTGCGGTAAATTGCGCTGTGGACTATCACGCCGCGATCGAAACCGATCGCTCGGTGCGTTCGTTGGGCCTCGGTAAGTGTGGCGCTCTCGATGGGTGGATATGGCGGATTTGGCCTCGGGGGAAATTTTTCGAGACCCTCATAGATGCGAAATTGACAGTCACAGCTCTTGCGCGGCGCGCTGGCAGGGGCATGCGCGGCTGCTTGTCCCACTCGTAAATTTGCTCTCCGGCTCGCGCCATTGTCATGTTCCTTTACGGCTTAAACGGTGGATGTGCGGGGGTCGCTAGCGGCGCTTCCGCTTAAGCATGGCATCGGCCTTTGTCAAGCCGCTTGACGGTTCGCGGCAACGTACTTAACTTCCAGTCATAAGGAGGACGTAAGAATATGGAACTGGTTAGATGGGAACCCTTTATGAATTTTGGCAATTTACACTCTATGTTGAACGATTGGTTGGATGGTGACAGCGATCGATCGCCGGCGCAGCCGAGCAAGTCGACGTGGTATCCTGCGGTGGACGTTCTTGAAGGAAAAGACGCTTACCTGATTCATGCTGAGCTGCCAGGCATGAAGAAAGAAGATATCCACGTCGAAGTCAAGGAAGGAAACTTATTGCTCAGCGGCGAACGCAAAGCCGATGCGCTTGCCGAAGGCGTCAAATACCGCCATGTCGAGCGGGTAGCCGCTAAATTCTGGCGGTCTTTTAGCCTGCCTGAGACCATCAAACAGGACAGCATCGAAGCGGCCTACAAGGACGGCGTTCTGGAAGTAAGAATCCCGAAGGCTGAGGAAGCGAAGCCGCGGCAGATCGAGATCAACGTTCATTAACTGAGCGGTTGTAGTCGAAGCAGAAAAGGGAGGCGAAATCGCCTCCCTTTTTTTACCCAGGTTATTTTCTTGTCGAACGTTGCCAGCAGCGGCGACATTGTCGGGAGCCGAAGGTTTTGTTTCCGCCGCACGCCGGACAGTGATATGCCCGGGGATTTTTGCGGGTTTTCTCGATCAGCTTGAGGGGCGTTAGCTCCAATCGTAATGCACGCACCTGTTGATCGTTGGCTCGTTCGGGGCACTCGCGCCGTCCCCGGAGCCAAGGCCAGAAAAACGGCACGTTATCCGGTTTGGTCAACGATGTGATCTTCAGCTGCCGGATCGTTCCGCAGCCGAACTGTTTTTGTAGCTCCGCGCATTTCATGAGCGCCATTCCGCTCATCTTCATCGGACACCACACCATCCCACTGGGATAACCCCAATCGTCCAGCGCTATTCGACTATCGTTCGGGCGGTTGTTGAATCCGGCGCTTCGGATCATGGTCGACATTGTATGTCAGTATGCGCAAAATCTTTGCGATGACAAGACAAAAATAAAAAAATCGGTGAATTTATACGAGGTCCGACACCGTCCAAAAGTTTGCAAATCAGGCGATCCCGGTGTCGTCGAACACGGAGCCCTCTCGAACGCGCAGCACTCGAGATGCGCAGTCTCGTGCGAACTCTTCGTCATGGGTGGCCACTACCAGCGTACGACCATTGCTCGTCAAACCGCAAAGAAGATCGCGAAGCTCCGCACGGCGATTCGCATCGAGGGACGCCGTCGGCTCGTCCAATAACAAAACGGGCGGATCCACCGCTAGGGCACGGGCGATCGCAACGCGCTGTGCTTCGCCGCCCGAGAGCTCGCGCGGGAACGCATGCGCCCGATGTTCAACGCCGAGTGCCGCAAGCAATGCGCGAGCGCGGTTTTCCGCTTCTCGTTGGGGCACTCCCCGCGCGTAAACCGGGGCAAGCCAGACGTTTTTGAGCACCGAAAGATGTTCGAACAGATGATGGAATTGAAAAACCATGCCGACTTTGGCGCGAAGATCGCGAAGCCGTGCGGGCGGATTTCCGTTAGCACCGTTTATCGCGATCCCTTCGACCTGCACGGTTCCTGACTGAAAGGTCTCGAGCCCGGCAATCACGCGAAGCATAGTCGTCTTGCCGACGCCGGACGGACCCATCAGGGCAACTAACTCGCCACGGTAAACCTGGAAGGTCACCCCCGCAAGGATTTGACGGCTGCTGCGAAGCAGCGTGACTTGTTGCAAACTCAGCACGCAGTGATTCATGCCGTTGAAAACCTCCAGCGCTGCTCGAGCCGACGCGCCAGTGTCGCGAGCGGTAGCGACATGGCGAGATAGAGAGCGGCGCAGAGCAACCCTGGAATGACCCAGCTACCAATATTCGTGGCAAATATTTGTGTTTGTTTTGTGAGCTCGAAAACCGTGAGCACTGAAACCAACGAAGAGTCTTTGAGCAATGCAATGAAATCGTTGGTCATGGGCGCCAACGCGAAGCGTAGGGCCAAGGGGCCGCGCACAAGCGTCAGCACCCGGGTCTCGCTCAAGCCCAGAATACGCGCGGCCTCCAGTTGGCCCACGGGTACGGCTTGCAAAGCACCACGGTAAATTTCGCTCTCGTACGCGGCATAGTTCAGTCCAAGGCCTAGAAGCGCCGCGCCAAATGCCGGCAGACGGATCAGATCAGCGATGCCGTAATAGAGGACGAATAACTGCAGCAGGATCGGCGTACCGCGCATGAGCTCGACATAGCCTGTTAAAAGAGAGCGCATGAGGCGACTACCGTAGACGCGGCCGGTGGCGATTGAAACCCCAAGGACGATTGCCAAAAACATCGCTAAGCAGGAAAGCACAATCGTCACTAGTGAGGCCCGCAGAAGCGATGGTAAATAACCGAGCAGCGCTTGCCATGCCGTGAGCGCCATCGGCGACGCTTGAAAGCCGGTAACGGCCGCCACCGGTTGCGCCGCGAGCAGTCGGGCGTAAAGCCGCGGCTGGTCATCGTTCCAAACACGCCATTTGCGGAAAATACTCTCCAAGCTGCCGTCACGCATGGCGGTGCGCAGAATGTCATTGATCTGGTCGCGGAGCGCGCTGTTGCGTACCGCCAGAATGCCGACGTAATGACCAATGGCGACGCTCTGTGGTTGAATTGCGAAACCGGACAAATTACGGGCGCGCCGTTCCGCTAGAACATTGTCCAAAAGCACGGCATCGATGCGGCCGATCACGAGATCACTGTAGGGGTGAACGTCGTCGTCGTAAGAAACCGGTTGTACGCCAAAGTCACGCTCGGCGTTCAGTAAGATCTCATACGCGATCGTACCGCCGAGGGTGCCGACGCGCCGGCCTTTGAGATCGGCGAGGGTGCGAAACCGGGCTCGGTCGGCCTTGCGGACGCTCAAGACTTCGCGAAACTCATAGTAGGGAATTGTTGGCGCCATTGTGGCGCGGCGCGCGGGCGTATCTTCGATGCCGCTGAGACCCATCTCGGCATCGCCGCGCTCGACCGATTGATCGATCGAGGTGAAGGTGATGTTGACGAACCGGGGTACGCGATTAATCTTGCGCGCAATGAGCTCGGCGATTTCGACATCGAAACCGACGAGTTGATCCGGCTGGCGGGGATCAGCTTCGACAAAAGGCGCTCCGCCTTCCGGATCGCCCGCCCAACGAAAGTCGCCTGCTGACGCGGCCGCGCCCACGTCAGCCGTCCGCAAAAAAGCCGCGGCAACTAGGCCCACGGCCAAATGACGCAGGCTGCTGCGCAGGAACTTCATTGGGAGATGAATGGTGGAACGATTCAGCTGCGGCGCCCCGATTATCCAGCAAAACAACGAAATGCCAGCGCAATCTAGCTATGACCGATTCCGATGTCAATCGGCATGCGTCGCGCCGGTCCACAGGCAAAGCGTGAGCGAATTGTCGCCTCGTTCCGAGCTAGCCTACAGCGACGCAAATGGTCGAACGGAGTACCGAGCGTCCCTCACCAACGGTTCACATGAGATCGTTTGCACAAGGCTCGCGAAACCGGTATGCAACGCCGTTGCCGGCCGCAATAGACGGATGAAAATTTTGTCGCAAGGAGGGTGCTCCAAAGCAATGATCGACCAATTGGTAGCTCGTTTGGACCGCGCCCCGAAGGGACTGCTTACGTTGGCGGCTCTCGCACTGGTTTTTCTGATTGGCATCGTCGATTTTTTGACTGGCCTCGAACTTCATTTGGTATTTTTCTACATATTTCCGATCGCGTTGACGAGTTGGTTTACTGAGCGGAGAAGCGCGATCTTAATCGCTCTGCTCTGCAGCCTTATGGATTTTTATGTGAATTGTCTGGCCGGCATGCGGCAATCATCGATATTCGTGACCGCATGGAACTTGGCCATGCGGATAGGGCTCTCAAGCTCGATTGCGTGGAGCTTAGCTGAGCTCAGGTCCAAGCTGGACCAGATTTCAGAGGTGGCAAATCGTGATTTTCTTACGGGCCTGCCCAACGGGCGCGCCTTTTATGAACTGGCCGGAGGCGTAATGACGCGAGCTTTCGGGCTCGAACCTTTGACTCTCGCTTGCATCGATATCGAAGGGTTTAAATGGGTCAATCACCGCTTCGGCTATTCCTTTGGGGATCAGATATTGTGCACCATCGCGCATTCCATACGGGAGAGTGTGCCGCAACCGGAGCTGGTCGGTAGAATCGGCGGGACCTCCTTTGCCGTGCTGTTGCCGAACGCAGCGCCAGATGGAGCGCGCTTCATCTTGGAAAAAATGCACGGCAGGCTTCGAACCGATCGCAAAAAATATGGTCAACCCGTGAAGTTTTTCATCAGCGCGATTGCCTGCAGCAAAGCGCCGCGAACGATTGCCGAACTTTTGTATCAGGCTGAAGCGCGGATGAGCCGCATGAAGCACAACCGGAGCGATGCCGTCGAGATCGATATTATCGACGCGGCGCGCTCCCTGAACTGAGCTGCCTCCACAGAATTATTCACTCCAAGCTAATCAGCAACGGATTCGAAGGGAGAAGATCGGTGCGGATGGTCAACAGCCCGCGCGAGCTGGACGTCAGAGGTGGGAAGTTAGGCGACTTTTAAGCGCTTGAGCACGGAGTCATTGCCGATGACATGGAATTCCATGTAATCAATCAGACGCCGCGCAACGAAAAAATATCTTTGCAATTTTTCGGCGGAAGAATGATCAGTCGAGCCGCTCAATATGGGAGTGCTCGCGGCGGCTGCCTTTTTCGACCGATATGATTCAATTTCTTCGACCAAGCCTTGCAAAGCTGGCGGCAAGATCTCCCAAACGCCAGTGGACTGGCACATGGATACTAAATGGCTATGATCATGCTGCCGAGGTAAGCTACCGTGGTTTTCGATAAGCGCCGCTTTGATCGCCTTCTCCACGGCGTCAGCTAATTTGTCGAAGTCACTGGCTGCGGCGTGCTGCCCGCTGATTTCCTCAGGAA
This sequence comes from Binatia bacterium, assembly GCA_036558765.1. Classification (GTDB taxonomy): domain Bacteria; phylum Desulfobacterota; class Binatia; order UBA9968; family UBA9968; genus DP-20. Next base: position 41,535 of record DATBEY010000363.1, read on the forward strand.
CCAAACGAATCTTGTCTCGTGCCTCACGCAACCACGGCTCCGCGTAAAAGCCCATCCAATCCTCCGCAGCTCACATTGATTTTACGAGATATGATAAGGGCATGGCAGGTTTTTGGCAAGCAAATGGTTTTCCGCACGGGCGAGCAACCTGGACAGAACGATCGCCGATATGTGGCAGAGCTTGACTCCGCCGGTCGATGGCCTACTAAACAAAAAGCCCCCGGAATCCCGAGGGCTTTCGTTCGGAGTATGTGCGGTGTCTTGATTAGGCCGCTGGCCGTGAGCGCATCGCTTCCACTAGGGGACGGTATTTTTTATTGAGTTCCATCCAGTGCGCGGCGCGGGCCTTCGCCTCCGCGAGCTTGGCTTCGGGGAAAGTAACAAAAGGCACGCGAGTGGGACCCACTTTGCAATAATCCGCGAACTCTTGCGGTCGCTTGTTGCCGGAGCCGGGAACCGGCTTACCGGCGCCTACACCGCCAAGATCCTCGATCACTTCCATGGCTTTTTGGTTGTCACCTTTGCGCACCTGCTCCAGTAGGTAAACAATCGGCCACGGGCCCATCCAAACTTCAGTTGACCAGCAGCCCGCCGCGCCCATCGCATAGTACGGATACAGTTGAGTCTGATTGACAAACACGCTGATTTTACCAGCCACGATCCTTTGCAGGTTCATGAATGCCTGGGTGGTGCGATGACTATCTTTCATGCCGATGATGTTGGACTTTTTGACCAACTCCTTAAACGCGGCCACCGGAATCGTAAACTTGTGATTATCGGGGTTATGGTAGACGACGATATTCAATGTCGGGAACAGGTCCGCAATGTCATGGTAGAATTTAATGGCGTCCTGCACGTGCAGCGGCTCGTAGTAAGGGACGCCGAGAAGAACGCCGTCGGCTCCGAGATCTTTGACGAAGTTCATCTTCTGGACAACTTCACGCGGGTTAGGACTGGTGACACCGATAAAGAGCGGCACTCGTTTTTTTACGGTTTCGACCGTCGCGACCGCTAGGGTTTTGAACTCATCGAAGAGCAGACTGTAGCACTCACCGTAGGTGCCGGTGGTCGCAATATTGTTGACGCCGTCTTTGATTATTTTATCGACGCCCTCCTTCAGATTATCCACAGCGATCGTCTGCGTTGCCCTAATGTCAATGGCGTCGGGCGTAGCGAAAGCTGGCATCATTCCTAGAATCCCTTTCAACTCATTTGCACCGATCATCTTTTCCTCCCTTTTTCAAAGCGTTCACCCGTCGTTTGAGTG